>NZ_RZPF01000383.1:0-6153 GCF_004022735.1 Mesorhizobium sp. M7A.F.Ca.AU.001.01.1.1 | reverse complement strand
AGTAGAGCGTATCGGTGGCGGGATCGTAGCTCGGCCCCTCGCCGAGCTGGCAGACGTGATCGGAAAAAACCGAAACGATCGCTTCGCTCATCCTGCTTCTCCGAACACCGCATCCCAGGCCGCGACGGCAGCGTGCGCACGCGCGGCCACCTCGTCGACGCTCATGCCCGGCTTGAACAGGCTGGAGCCCAGACCAAAGGCGGTCACGCCGGCAGCCTTGTAGCCGGCAAAATCTTTTTCAGAGACACCGCCGACGGCGCCGACCAATGTCTGCGCCGGCAACACCGCGCGCATCGCGGAAATACCGCCGGTGCCCAGCACGCTCGCCGGGAAGAATTTCAGGGCCGAGGCGCCGAGTTTGATCGCCAGGAAGGCTTCGGTCGGCGTGAACACGCCGGGCATCGTCACCATGCCGTAATGCATGGCGCGCGCCATCACCTCGGCATCGATGTTGGGACTGACCAGCAGCCGCCCTCCGGCCTGGTGCAAGCCATCGACATCGGCCGGCGTCAGCACCGTGCCGGCGCCGACCAGCGCCGTTTTCGGCAGCACTTGGACGATGCGGGCGATCGACGAGAACGGTTGCGGTGAGTTCAGCGGCACTTCGATCGCCTCGATGCCGGCGTCGAACAGCGCCTGGCCCATGGCCATCGCCTCGGTGGGCTTGAGCCCGCGAAGGATGGCAACCAGGCCGCGCTTGAGTTTTGGAAACGGTGCGGTCTGGCTCATCGGGCAACTCCAATTCTGGCGATCATGCCGTTCTCGCGCGCCGCCTCGACGAGACCGGCACGCACTGCCTCGTCGGCGTCGACGGCCCGGAGCTCAAGCCCAGCAAGCCCAAGTGCGGCCTGGTAGAGTGCGGCCAGCGCGCCGGAGGCAATCAGCACCACGGGTTCGGCGCCGGCGCCATGCCGGCGGCTGGCGGAGGCGATCTCGCCGCCGATCAAAAGGCCGGACAGGCAGGCGGCGGCATCGTCGGCTTTCAGATCCTGCAGCAGGCCGGCGGCCCGGATCGAAAACAGTCGCGAGGTGATATCGCCGCCTTCGCCCAATGCGGTTTCGCACCAGCGGCGGAAGAACGGATTGTCCGATGTGACGGGCTTCGGATGTTCGCCGAGCGAATGGCGCAGGATCGAGTGCGCGGCAAGCACGGAAAACAGCTCGCCGGTCGGCCAGGTGCCGAAGCCGGTAACGGCGCCATCCTCGACCAGCACCCATTTCGAATGGGTGCCGGGCATGCAGACCAACTGGCGCCCCCTGGCCGGCAGGCCGGCGCCGGCAAGCTGGGTTTCCTCGCCGCGCATGACGTCGGGCGCGTCAGTCAGCCGCTGGGCCAGACCCGGAACGATGCGGATGTCACGGCTCTGTCCGGGCACGCTGGCGGCGCCCGCAAGGATGGCGGTAAGCGGCGCCGGCACGGTGACATAGGGCGCTTCGAGCCAGCCCTGGCGGGACCCGGCCATGCCGCAGATGATGACGGGCAGCGCCGCTGGTGCTCCCATCGCCGCCAGATGCCCTTCGAGGATGGTCGAAAAGCCCTTTTGCTGCGCGGTGATCAGGCCGTCATCGCCGCGGCGTTCGGCAAGCATCTTGCCTTGCCCGTCGATCAGCCAGACCCGCATGCGGGTCGTGCCCCAGTCGACGGCGGCGACCGCCGGTGCGTTGCCGGCTTGGCTCACAGGAAACCTCCATCGACGATCAGCATCTGCGCCGTCAGCATGCGCGAAGCGTCCGAGGCCAGGAACAGCACCGTGCCGACGATGTCGTCGGGCTGCATCACCTGTTTTATGCACTGCTTGGCGACATGGGCGGCAAGCCCCTGTTCGGTCACCCAGAGCTCCTTCTGCCGCTCGGTGATCACCCAGCCGGGTGCGATGGCGTTGACGCGGATGCCGTCCACACCGAGCTTGCCGGCCAGCCCCTTGGTCAGACCGAGGATACCGGCCTTGGCGGCCGTGTAGGAGGGCATGTCGGGGTGGTTGATCAGATAGGACGTCGAGGTGAAGTTGATGATCGAGCCGCCGCCGGCCCGCTTCATGCCCGGCGCCACCGCTTGCGCGGTGAAGAAATGCGGCCTCAGATTAATGGCTTGGTTGTTGTCCCAGAACTCGACCGTCACGTCTTCGACGGCGTGGCGTTCGTCCCAGGCCGCATTGTTGACCAGCACGGTGACATCGCCGTGCGCCTCGGCAGCCTTCGCGGCGGACGCCCGCAGGGCCTCGACATCGCGCAAATCGGTCTTGAGGTAGAGCGGCCGGCGGCCGAATTCTTTCTCGATGCGGTCGGCAAGAGCTGTGCTTGGGCCGTCGGCGATGTCGATGAAGGCGACATTGGCGCCCTGGCGCACAAAACCCTCGGTCAGTGCCGCGCCAATTCCGGAGCCGCCGCCGGTGATCAGCACCGAGGCTCCTTCGAGGTCGGCAAAATGCGCCGATGGCATCATCGTTGTTGTCTCCCAGCGCATGACCCCGAAAATCGGATCGATTTTCGGAAAGGGATCATGCGCAAATGTTAAATGCTACAGCGTCCTTTGCGCGTCTTGAAAGACGCGCGGCGCCGTAGCGTGATCGGCGCGCATCCTAGCCACGCAAGGCGCGCGGGCAAGGGCGAACCGCCGAATTTCAGGGCTTATGTCAGACAAAACGACAATGCGCCGCACCGGATGCGCACGGCAGCACCGTCGGGGTTGGGGATCTCGGAGGACCGCCGGTCAGATCGCCTTGGCGCGCAGGGCGCCGCGGAAGGAATCGCGGAGATAGCCGAGCGTGGCGTCGGCATCGACCGGCTTGCCGAACAGATAGCCCTGTCCGCCGGCGCAGCCAAACTGGACCAGGCGATCGGCCTGCGCTTCCTGCTCGATTCCTTCGGCGACGACGTCCATGCCGAGCCCTTCGCACATTGCGAGGATAGCGCGGATGATGTGTTCCGACGGCCTGTCGTCGAGAATGGAGGAGACGAAGGCGCGATCGATCTTGAGCTTGTCGAAATGGAATTCGCGCAAGCGGCCGAGCGAGGACTGGCCGGTGCCGAAATCGTCTAGCGAGACGCGGATGCCGACGCGGCGCAGATCCTCGACGATCTGCGCGGCCGAGGCCGGGTCGTTCATCAGGCCGGTCTCGGTGATCTCGATCTCCAGCCGGCGCGGATCGAAGCCGGTGCGGTCGAGGATCGCCAGTATGTGCAGGCCGGTGTTCTGGTCGACGAGCTGCGAGGGTGACAGGTTGAACGACAGGAACAGGTCCTTCGGCCAGCTTCTGGCGGCCTCCGTCGCCTTGCGCAGCACCAGCTGCGACAACGGGCCGATGATGCCGCGCTCCTCGGCGATGGGAATGAAGACGGTCGGCGGCACGGAACCCAGGTCGCGGTCGGTCCAGCGCGCCAGCGTCTCGAAGCCGATGGTGCGGCGCGTGGCGAGATCGACGATGGGTTGGAAATGCGGCTCCACTTCGCCGGCCGAGACAGCCCGGCGCAGCGCCTGTTCGATGCGGGTGACGCGCTTGGCCGCTTCTTCCATCTCACGGGTGTAGACGACGACGCGGCCACGGCCGGAACGCTTGGCGTGGTAGAGTGCCGTCTCTGCCTTGTTGATGAGGATTTCCGTGGTCTCGTCGCCCGAATAGAACAACGAGCAGCCGACCGAGGCCGAAAGCCTGGCGGTGCGTTCGCCGACATCGTAGGGCGCCGACAGGATCTCGATCAGCATGCGCGACTTTTCGGCCGCAGCGTCCTCGCTGAATACCATCGGATAGAGAAAAGCAAATTCGTCGGCGCCGATGCGGCAGACCGTGGAATAGCCGTCCATAGAGGCGCGCAGCCGCATCGCGACCTGGATCAGGATGTCGTCGCCGGCCTTGTGGCCGAACAGATCGTTGATCGGCTTGAAGCCGTCGAGGTCGAGAATCCCGACGGTAAAGGGCGCGGGATCGTCGGCTCGGTCGGCGATCAGCCGATCGACCTTGTCGAAGAAGCGGCGATGGTTGCCAAGCCCGGTCAACGGATCGGTGAATGCCAGATCCGTGCTCTCCCTGTTTGCCTGACCGGTGCCAAACGAAGTTTGCATCGGTGTCCCTGTTTTGTGACTTCGGAATTTATTTTCAGACTGGCAGCAAACCCTTTAGGAAACGTATCGCGAAATCGATTTTCCATGGGCAACCGCGACCTGTTTCGAAGGATCGATGTGAGGTGTGCATTCGGGCTCAAGGAACAACGAGGACGCGCAGCCTGGCTCCTGTCACGGAATGACCGGCAGGGCCGAGCTTGCGACTTGCTGATGCCAATCTTCAAAAGGTCGCGATTGGCAGACGGGCAGTGAGCCTGTACAGGCAGGACAGTCGCCCATCAGAGCCGCCGGAGACCCGCCATGAAGCTGAAAATCGCCGTCCAGATGGACCACATCTCCACCGTGTCGATCGCCGGCGACACCTCGTTCGCGCTGTCGCTGGAAGCGCAGCGGCGTGGCCATGAGCTGTTCCACTACACGCCGGATCGGCTGTCGTTGCGCGACGGCAAGGTGTTTGCCCGCATTGAGGAGATGCAGGTGCGCGACGAGAAAGGCAGCCACTATTCGCTGGGCGAGAAGGTGCGCACCGATCTGTCGGAGATGGACGTCGTCCTGCTGCGCCAGGATCCGCCCTTCGACATGAACTACATCACCACCACGCACATCCTGGAGCGCATCCACCCGAAGACGCTCGTGGTCAACGACCCGGCCTGGGTGCGCAACAGCCCGGAAAAGATCTTCGTCACCGAATTTGCCGACCTGATGCCGGACACGCTGATCACCAAGGATCCACTCGAAGTTGCCGCCTTCCGCAAGGAGTTCGGCGACATCATCGTCAAGCCGCTCTACGGCAATGGCGGCGCCGGCATCTTCCATCTGCTGGAGGGCGACCGCAACCTGGCCTCGCTGCTGGAAATGTTCGGCCAGATGTTTCGCGAACCCTATATCGTGCAGCGCTATCTCAAGGACGTGCGCAAGGGCGACAAGCGCATCATCCTGATCGACGGCGAGCCGGTCGGCGCCATCAACCGGGTGCCCGCCGAACATGATTCCCGCTCCAATATGCATGTCGGCGGCCGCGCCGAAAAGACCGAGCTGACGGCGCGCGAACGCGAGATCTGCGCCCGCATCGGGCCGTCGCTGAAGGAGCGTGGCTTCATCCTGGTCGGCATCGACGTCATCGGTGACTACATGACCGAGATCAATGTCACCTCGCCGACCGGCGTGCGCGAGGTCAAACGCTTCGGCGGCGCCGACATCGCCAGCCTGTTCTGGGACGCGGTCGAGGACAAGCGCGGGTAAGCCGTTTTCATTTTGTCTTAACCATGTTCCGTTTTTGCAACCGCGCTCAATTCGGCTGCAACCCACGCGCTCACATGTTCCCGTAATGTTCTTGATTTGACCGAGGATTTGTGATTGTCTGCCCGTGGGGCCATTTCTTGGCCATCGCGTGGGTTGTGGCCTGGGGGCAAAGAAATGGTGGCGCGGGTTCGCACGGTCGCTTTCCAGGGCATCGAGGCCGTGCCGGTCGATGTGCAGGTGATGATCGCGCCCGGCAAGGTCAACATGCACATCGTCGGCCTGGGCGACAAGGCGGTGGCCGAAAGCCGCGAGCGGGTGCAGGCCGCACTGCATGCTTCAGGCCTGTCGATGCCGTCGAAGAAGGTCACGGTCAATCTGGCGCCGGCCGACCTGCCGAAGGAAGGCAGTCACTACGACCTGCCGATCGCGCTTGGCCTGATGGCTGCCCTTGGCGCCATTCCGGGCGACATGCTGGCCGGCTATGTCGTACTTGGAGAATTGTCGCTCGACGGCACGATTGCCGCGGTCGCCGGCGCCTTGCCGGCGGCGATCGCCGCCAATGCCGAGGGCAAAGGCCTGATCTGCCCGTTCGCCTGCGGACCTGAGGCGGCCTGGGCTGGAAAGGATTTCGACATTCTGGCACCGCGCAGCCTGATTGCCATCGCCAATCATTTTCGCGGCACGCAGGTGCTGTCGCGCCCCGAGGCCGGCATCCACGCCGCCGCGCTGGATTTGCCCGACCTCGCCGACATCAAGGGCCAGGAGACCGCCAAGCGGGCGCTGGAAGTGGCGGCCGCCGGCGGGCATAATCTTCTCATGATCGGCCCGCCCGGCTCGGGCCAATCGATGCT
>NZ_RZPF01000382.1:0-6161 GCF_004022735.1 Mesorhizobium sp. M7A.F.Ca.AU.001.01.1.1 | reverse complement strand
GCAGTCTCGGGACAACTGGCCCGCTTCGGCACACGGACCCTGTCCCGCAACAGGACGTCATCGGGATTCCGTGATTGCTTCGTCTTGAGCATGGTAACCGGCTCGTAAACGCAGCCGCGGCCGCGCTTTTCTGTTTACCAGTCATTCACCTTTGCGGAGCTTGAAGCCGAACAAAAACAATGATTTGGCGGCAAGCGGCCGGCCTTCTGCCAGCCAGCGGCGTCATCCGGCGGGAATCCTGCATTGCCCTGTCCGCGGCGACGAGGCCGAGGCGAATGGAGGCTGTAGGATGCGGAATTACGGGGGTCTTGTTCACGCGATCGGCGGGTTCGCCAGGGATCGCGGTGGAAATTTCGCAATCCTGTTCGGCCTCAGCGCCTCGGTCTTGGCGCTGGCTGTTGGCTTCTCGGTCAACGTATCGCAGCTCTACAATGCCAGATCGAGCCTCCAAGGCGTCGTCGACGCCGCGGTCACATCGACGGCACGCGACCTAACGACCGGCGCCATCAAGGAAGCCGATGCCAACAAATCGGTGCAGGCCTTTCTCGACGCCAACAGCCAGGCAGGCATTCTGCAGGCCGACCAGATCGTACTCGACAGGCTGATCGTCAACAGGACCGCCAAGACGGTCCAGGCTGACGCCCATGTCGATGTCGGGCTGTATTTCCCGATTTTTGGCACGGGCGACATGAAACGCGTCGCCGCCTCCACGACGGCGCTCTATTCGGACAAGACCGTCGAAGTGGCGATGATGCTCGACATAACGGGGTCGATGGCCAAGCGCGGCAAGGTCGACAAAATCGGCGATCTGAAAACAGCTGCAAAAAACGCCGTCCAGACGATGCTGCAGAAACAGGATCCGCAGAACCCCCGCATCCGCGTCGCGATTGTGCCTTATGCATCTGGCGTCAACGCCGGCAAGCTGGCGGAAAACGTCTATGCCGAAAAACAAGCCAGCACTGAGCTCCCACCCGTCGCCGGCAGTCCGCTTCTCGTCGCCAAGACGGGCAAAAATCTGCTGCCGTCCTTCAGCGACTACATCTCCATTGTCGGCGCGGCGATGCCACGCCCCGACAATTGCGCCACCGAGCGCAAGGACAAGAACGGCAACGCGGATATGAGCGCCGACGGCCCGGATACTGTCCGCACCGACGGGAACGGCAAGAAATACTATGCTCTGGTCAACCGGGACGATCATCTCGGTGACGGGGACATGAACAGGTGCCCTGATGCGAAAGTGATCCCGCTGACCGCCGATTCCGATGCCTTGCTTGAATCGATCGAGGACTTCCGGGCCAATGGGTTTACGGCCGGCGCGATCGCCATTCAGTGGACCTATTATATGCTGTCGCCGCAATGGCGCACTGCGATCAGGAATGCCGGTCTTGGCAAGGGTGCCTCGGATGCCGATCCGAAGAAGATCGCCAAGGTCGCGATCCTGATGACCGATGGCCAGTTCAATACGGCCTTCGCCGGTGCTGGGGACAGCTACAACAGGCAGGGCACCCTTGCGCGCGGCAACGCCGAAACGCTGTGCGACAACATGAAAAACGACGGCATCGAGATTTTCACCATCGGCTTCGATCTGGACGACAAGGATATGTCGACAACCGAGCGGGACCAGGCAAAGGCGGTGCTGAAGGATTGTTCGTCGAAGGATACCTCCGCCGCCAAGAGGCATTTCTTCGACGTGTCCACCGGAGCCGAATTGGACGACGCCTTTCAGGAAATCATTCGCAACACCGAAAAGATCGCATTGACCCAGTAGTCTGGTCCGCAAACGGAAAAGGCCGCCGCTTCTTTCGAAGCCGGCGGCCTTCCGTGTTTCCGTCCGTGGCGCGGCCCATGGCGATGACCTATCAGGTCAGCCGCCGCGCATTTCGCGCCTTAACGGGAAGACTGCTTCCCGAAAGTGCAATCCGCTGAGGCCACGTTCTGGAAAACGAAATCACTCGACATCGGATCACCTCCTTTCGATTTGTTGAACACATACTCATGATGGGGTGCATTGCAGCAAAAGACAAGGTGCAGGTCTGAAATTAACCAAGGGGCGGGCCTGGTGCGGGCCGGCTTGCGATTGCCAGGCCGACCGGGCAAACTTCTGCCCCTGAGCCAGCATTCGGAGGAATCGCATGGAGGCAGCCGAAAAGGCCGCTCGCATCGTTCGAACGGTGATCGAAACATTGAAGCCGGGTTTTGCGGTCAGGCTGTGGACCGGGGAGCGGATAGGCCCCGCCACTGGTCCGGTGCTCACCATCAACGACCAGGACATCGTCTGGCAGATCGTGAAGCGACCGTCCCTGTCGACGCTGATCGAGATGTGGATTTCCAAGACCATCGACATCGAAGACGGGACGATCTTCGATTTTTATGCCCTGCCGTCGCAAGGCAAGCTCAGAACCAAGCTCAAGTCGCTGCCGAAAATGGCGATCCTGCGCGACCTGCCTTCCGTGCTTTTGGCACGCAAGCAGATGAGCGCGCGGACCGATCTGTCGGGGCGCAATCCCTATGTCAGCGGTTCGAGCCAGGAGGCGATCCAGCATCACTATGACATCTCGAACGCCTTCTACCGGCTCTTTCTCGACGAGCGCATGGTCTATAGCTGCGGCTACTTCAAGGATTTCGCCAATGGCATCGACGAGGCCCAGGTCGACAAGCTCGACCACATCTGCCGCAAGCTCCGGCTGAAACCGGGCGAACGACTGCTCGACATCGGCTGCGGCTGGGGCGCCATGCTGATCCATGCGGCAAAGAACTACGGCGTCGTCGGCCACGGTGTGTCGCTGTCGCAGGCGCAGACCGAGCTGGCCCGCGAACGCATTCGCGCCGAGGGGCTGGAGGACCGCATCACCATCGAGATCAAATCCTATGCGGAACTCACCGGCAGCTTCGACAAGATCTCGTCGATCGGCATGTTCGAACATCTCGGGCTCGCCAACCATGCGACTTATTTCAAGACCATTCATCGCCTGCTGAAGCCGGGCGGCATCTATCTGCACCACGCCATCACCCGGCGCAGCAAGGGCGACATCAAGAAGACCTTGCGCAAGGGGCCGGAGTTCAAGGCGCTGCTCAAATATATCTTTCCCGGCGGCGAACTCGACACCATCGGCATGACAACAGGCAATCTCGAGGCGCATGGTTTTCTCGTCTACGATGTCGAGAACCTGCGCGAGCACTATGCCCGCACCTGCAGGCTGTGGGCCGAGCGGCTGCAGGCCCGCTTCGATGAGGCAATCGCCGAGGTGGGCGAGGCCAGGGCGCGGCTATGGCTGCTTTACCTGACGGGCTGTTCGATCACCTTCGAGCGCGCATCGGCACAGATTTTCCAGACCGTCGTGACCAAGCGCGCGCGCGGTCCAAGCGGCCTGCCGCCGACACGGGCGGATCTGTATCGATAGCTTACAGGAAGCGCATCGCGTCGCCGACTTCGACGCGCGCCGGCCTGTCGACCGTGCAATAGACGCCGAGATTATGGGCGTTGTGACGGACCAGGTTGCGCAGGATCGCCGGATCATGGTCGAAGCCATCCTGGGCGACAATGGTGAAACCGCAGCGGCGGCAGGGTTCCGAGATGGTCAGCAGGAGATCGCCGACGGCAAGCTTGCGGCCGATCCATTCCGTTTCGGGAAACGAGCCTTCGATGGCCGCCATGTCGACAACGATGTTGGGGCGGAAGCGGCGCGGGTCGGCGACCCCTTCCGGGTGCAATGCTTTCAGGCGTGCCAGCGAAGCCGTGGTCAATAGATGAATCGGCGCCTTGCGGTAGCGCTCCGCGGTCAGCGGGCCGGAATAGTCAGGCCCGGCATTCTCGCGGCGAAACGGACGGAGCGAGGCCTCGAAGCCGAGATAGGCCGACACCGCGCGGTCGCTCTCGATGCTTGGCGCGGCCAGCCAGTCGCCCTCGGGAACGGCAATCTCGAGTTCCAGGGTCGGCGACAGCCGGGTGCGGATGCGCGGCACCTTGTGCCATTTCGCGTCGCGGTCCGGTCGTGCGATCTCGTTGTCGGACACGTCGACAAGGCCGAACAGGCGGTCGCCGTCGATGCTCTCGACGTCGACCGAGATTGTTTTCAGGCGCTCGCCGGCAAGCGAACTCGCCGGATAGCGCCAGAGTTCGCTGACAGTGCCCAGCGCGGCCTGCATCAGCTCTTCTTGTTCTGCCGGTTGGCGACCAGATCATCGACGACGGCCGGGTCGGCCAGCGTCGAGGTGTCACCCAGGGCAGAAAAATCGTCCTCGGCGATCTTGCGCAGGATGCGACGCATGATCTTGCCGGAACGCGTCTTCGGCAGGCCCGGCGCGAACTGGATCTTGTCGGGCGAAGCAATGGCGCCGATCTCCTTGCGGACATGGGCAACAAGCTCCTTGCGCAGCTCCTCGGTGGGTTCGGCACCCTTCATCAAGGTGACGTAGCTGTAGATACCCTGGCCCTTGATGTCGTGGGGATAGCCCACGACCGCGGCCTCGGAAACCTTCTCATGGCTGACCAGCGCCGATTCGACTTCGGCCGTGCCCATGCGGTGGCCGGAAACGTTGATGACGTCGTCGACGCGGCCGGTGATCCAGTAATAGCCGTCGGCGTCGCGGCGGCAGCCGTCACCGGTGAAGTACTTGCCCTTGTAGGTCGAAAAATAGGTCTGCACGAAGCGGTCGTGATCGCCATAGACGGTGCGCATCTGGCCCGGCCAGGAATCGGTGATGCACAGATTGCCGTCGGCCGCACCTTCCAGCACCTTGCCCTCGCCGTCGACCAGCTGCGGCTTGATGCCGAAGAAAGGCCGCGTCGCCGAACCCGCCTTGAGGTCGGTCGCACCTGGCAGCGGCGTGATCAGGATGCCGCCGGTCTCGGTCTGCCACCAGGTGTCGACGATCGGCACCTTGCCGTTGCCGACGACGTTGAAATACCACTCCCAGGCTTCCGGGTTGATCGGCTCGCCGACCGAACCCAGCACGCGCAGCGACTTGCGCGACGTCTTCTTCACGTGCGCATCGCCGGCGCCCATCAGCGCGCGCAACGCCGTCGGCGCGGTGTAGAAGATATTGACCTTGTGCTTGTCGATGACTTCCCAGAAGCGCGACTGCGACGGATAGTTCGGCACGCCTTCGAACATCAGCGTGGTGGCGCCGTTGGCGAGCGGGCCGTAGACGATGTAGCTGTGGCCGGTGACCCAGCCGACATCGGCGGTACACCAGTAGATGTCGCCGTCATGGTAGTCGAAGACATATTGGTGGGTCATCGAGACGTAGACGAGATAGCCGGCGGTGGTGTGCAGCACGCCCTTCGGCTTGCCGGTCGAACCCGACGTGTAGAGAATGAACAGCGGGTCCTCGGCCTTCATCTTCTCGGGCTTGCATTCGGCTTTCACCGTCGCGATCTCGTCGTGATACCAGACGTCGCGGCCTGAAACCCAGCCGGTCTTGCCGCCGGTGCGTCGCACGACCACCACCTTTTCGACTTTCGTTCCGGCTTTCGCGGCGATCTCGATCGCCCTGTCGGTGTTTTCCTTCAAAGGGATCGGCTTGCCGCCGCGCAGGCCTTCGTCAGCCGTGATAACGAAGGTCGACTTGCAGTCGTCGATGCGGCCGGCCAGCGCATCCGGCGAGAAACCGCCGAAGACGATCGAATGGACGGCGCCGATGCGCGTGCAGGCCAGCATCGCATAGGCGGCTTCCGGGATCATCGGCATGTAGATGGTGACTCGATCGCCTTTCTTGACGCCGTGTTTCTTCATCACATTGGCGAGCCGGCAGACATGCTCGTAGAGCTCGTTATAGGTGACCTTCTTGTCGTCGTAGGGATTGTCGCCTTCCCAGATGATGGCGGTCTGGTTGCCGCGCTTCTTCAGATGCCGGTCGATGCAGTTGTAGGAAACGTTGGTCAGTCCGTCCTCGAACCATTTGATCGAGACCTTGCCGTCGAAGGAGGTGTTCTTGACCTTGCTGAACGGCTTGAACCAGTCGATGCGCTTGCCGTGCTTGCCCCAGAATTTGTCCGGGTTCTTGACGCTGTCGGCATACCATTTCAGGTAGGTGTCATTGTCGATCAGCGCGTTTTTCTTCCACGCCGGCTGGACGCGATGGACATGAACCTCGGACATTCCTGACTTTCCTCCCGAACCAATCGCCGGCTTGAAATGCCGGCGGGATCGCGGCGACAC
>NZ_RZPF01000381.1:0-6163 GCF_004022735.1 Mesorhizobium sp. M7A.F.Ca.AU.001.01.1.1 | reverse complement strand
TTCATAAGGCCTGGCGAGAACGTTTGGTGCAAACTCTTTCAGATACCAATGCGCATTTCGAACACCCAGCGGTTCGAATATGTTCTTCTGGGTATACGCGGAAAAGCTCTGCTTGCTGATGCACTGGACCGCATAACCTGCCAACGCCACCCCGACATTGCAGTAGCTCCATCGATTGCCTGGCTTGGCTGGGAAAAACGACGTGGTAGGCGAATAGTATGCGCCACCCTCAACAAGATAGTCCTTTAGAAAGCCCTTCAGGCTTTGCGTCGGATCTCCGTCGGTGGCCACGTCCAGATCGTCGTAGCCTTTATCCGAGATACTGGATGTGTGCGTGATCAGCTGATGCGGCGTGATCGGCAAGCTCGGGTGGCGAGGGTTCTTGATCCGAAAGTCGATGAACTTGTTGATGTCATCGTGCAAATCGTAGCCCTTCCGCTCAAACAACTGGACCAGGGCCGTGGCGGTGACCAGTTTGCTGACCGAAGCCAAATGCATTGGCGTGTCCGCGGTCAATTTGCGGTTTTGCGCCAGATCGGCAAACCCGAAGGCCGCGGTGTAGCGCGTCGCGCTGTCTCTGGAGGCGATGGCGACGGCGGCTCCTGAGACCTTGGCGGCCGCCATGCGTGCTGGAAGGGAGGCTTCGAAATCGTGTCGCCAGGCTTCGAACGACTGCCCCTTCTTCTCGTCTGCGGATGCAACGCGCCCCTGGGGAACAAGCAGCCCCGCCAAACCCATCTTGAGCAACGAACGTCGGGTCGAGATCATAATGGATTTCCCTTCCTGGACATTTTCGGATTTGCGGCCTGCGCACGAGGCCTTCGCTGATACGAACCAGGTTGCACGCCTATCCGCCGGCACTCTGGCGACCAAGTCGCCCGGTGCGAATTGTTCCATCCCTTTCCCACACTGCATGTGCCCATCGAAGCCACCTACGATGGTCGGTGCAGTGTCTCAGTGTCCGCCGCTTTGACATTTATTGTTCAGTGGACAATAAAAACATTATGTATATACCTTTGCCGTGTCAACGACATTTTTTGCCCGGATTGGCCTCCTCCCTGGCGGGCGGCAACCGACGCGAATAGCGAGAAAAAGGTGAAGGTAGGATCATGCAGTCATTTCCGAACGACGCCATCTGCCCTCGGCAGGAAATCGCCTCTCTTCCCGTTTACAACGCTGGAATATCGGCAGTTGCCGCGCGGCGGGTCAGTGGCCTGCAAGACATTGCGGCATTGGCAAGCAACGAGAATCCTTACGGTTCATCGCCGGCAGTGTCCGCCGCCCTGGCATCACTTGTCCCATCGCGCTACAGCGACCCGGCGTCGGCTGCGCTGCGGCACGTGCTTTCGGAAAAGCTCGGCACCTCCTCTGATCAGATCGTCTGCGGCAATGGGTCGGAGGAGTTGATTGCAGCACTTTGCCGCGCGTATCTGCAAAAGGGTGATTCGGTCTTGACCGTCTCACCGTGCTTCGGCTTGCACGAGATCGAGCCCATGGCGGCCGGTGCACAAGTGCTCAAGGTGCCGATGACACCAGCACTCGATTATGACGTGGACGGGTTGGCGGATGAGCTCACACGCAGACCAAAGATCGTTTTCGTCTCATCGCCTTCCAATCCGGTGGGGCGGGCCTTGTCGCGCAGGGCACTCGACCGGCTGCTTGACGCGGTGCATCCCACGACATTGTTCGTGTTGGATGAAGCCTATTTCGAGATGATCGACTCCAGCTATCCGGATGGCCTGCAGGTGCTGAGCGGTCGCTCGGATCTTTCCTGGGTTGTGCTACGCACCTTCTCCAAGGCCTATGGTCTCGCTGGCTTGCGTGCGGGCTACGGCATCGCCTCGGATGAAGGCATTGCCAGGGTGATGCGTTCATGCATGACCCCGTTCAACGTCAACGCGGCCGCGCAGGCTGCCGCCATTGCCGCGCTCCAGGACGAAGCATGGATGCTGCAGACCACGGCCAAGATACGGCACGACCGAAACATCCTCGCCGATCGCCTGGCCGGATTGGGTGTCCGCGTTGTCCCGTCCCAGACCAACTTCCTGTTCCTCGACTTGGCGACCCAAGCTGCCCCTGTGGCTAGCGCCCTGATCAAAAAAGGCATAGTCGTCAAGCCATGGATGGAGGCCGGCTATCGTCACTTTCTGCGGGTGAGCATCGGGACAGCAGGGGACAATGAACGATTTGCGACAGAACTCGGGCACATCCTCGGCCTCGCATAGTGGCGACGGAAAGCTGCCTTGAACACACAGTCTTCCACCAAGAAGCGCTCGGTCGGTAGAGCAGGCGCTATCGGCTTGACGCGGGAGCGCGTCGTGGAGGCCGCCATTACCCTGATCGACGACGAAGGAATAGCCGGATTCTCAGTCCGCGCTCTCGCCCGCCGGCTCAACGTCTATCCGGCCGCCCTGTACTGGCATGCGGGCGGCGCCAAGTCGGATCTGCTTGCCGAAATTTCGGGCGCGCTGATTGCAAGCCTGATGACACCCTCTGATCTGCCGGACGATTGGCGCGACACGATCCGGCTTCTATTCCGCCGGTTTCGCGCGCGCGTCCACGAGCACCCCAGGGCCGCCCCCCTGCTCGGTCCGCATATCCGCTCCAACGGCGCGCCGAATGCACCTTGGGTCGAGATCATTCTGACTGCGCTCACCCAAGCCGGATTCGAGGATCAGGCTTTGATCAATGCCTTCAATTCAGTGGTTGGCGCCCTGGAAGGCTATATCACGATGGAACTCGCCGCAGACGGCGCTACCGAAGACTCGGAATGGGTCGAAACATTCAACGCAGGCCTTGATGCGCTTGACCCAGCGCGGTTTCCGTTGGTTACGCGATACCTGCCGCAAATGTACAACCGGTCGTTCGTGATGCGCTGGAAAAGCGGGAACGTCGCCCCGCTCGAGGATGGTTACGACTTCCTGATCGAAACCCTGATCCTGGGACTGGAGGCGCAGGCCAAACCTGGCCGAAACAGGGATAAGGACGCTGGCGAGCAGACCACGGATAGATGACCAGATATACGGGCGCAGCGCGCGTCCCGGCCTAGTACTGGACGCAGGAGTACATATGGCATGGTTTAAACGCATCGACGACACGTACGAGCTTCTGAACAATGTCGGTAAGAGCTCATCTCAACAGGAAATATGCCGACACATCCTTGGTTACGCCGGACGCATTGGCGCGACCAATCTTCTGGCAGGACTAATTCCCCCACCCCAAGCCCTGAAACATGATCAAGCTTCGCATGTCATTCTGCATGCCTGGCCAGAACAATGGTCCGAGCGATATTTTTCAAAGGGCTACCTATATCGCGATCCAACGATTCAACTTGTGAACCGGGGCAGCACGCCCTTCCTCTGGAGCGAGATCGATAACCTATGCAAGGTCTGTCCTTTCGGCCGCCGGATCATGGACGAGGCAACCGACTTCAGATTATGCGAGGGTTTGACAGTCCCGTTTGCCACATTGGATGGGCAGCCGGTCGGGTTTTCCGTCGCGGGAGAAAAGCTGGATCCGGATCCCCACGACCGTCTCGCCTTTCAGTTGGTTGCAGCTTACGCTTTCGGCTGCGCGGCTGTTATCACTGATGCAAAACGCAATATCCGGCCGGCACGTTTATCTCCGAGACAAAGGGACGTTCTGCGCTGGGCAGCGGAAGGCTTGACTGTCGATGAGATCGCTGACCGTCTCGCTGTCAGTCGCAACACGGCAGACACTCACCTGCGGGCGGCGCGCGAGAGGCTCGGAGTAGCAAGCACAGTGCATGCTGTCGCGGAAGCCTTTCGTCACGGTCTGATCGCCTAGCTCACGCAATCGCGTGATGCCGCCTTCTACAGGAAGCGACCATTGGTTGACCTCCAAACTGGAGGATAACCGAGATGCTTCTTGTGGTTACATCGCAGAATTCAGAAGAATATCAGGCGGAGCTGGAACAGGCGTTCCGCCTT
Source organism: Mesorhizobium sp. M7A.F.Ca.AU.001.01.1.1 (assembly GCF_004022735.1). NCBI lineage: Bacteria > Pseudomonadati > Pseudomonadota > Alphaproteobacteria > Hyphomicrobiales > Phyllobacteriaceae > Mesorhizobium > Mesorhizobium sp. M7A.F.Ca.AU.001.01.1.1. The sequence goes on along the minus strand of NZ_RZPF01000381.1, from coordinate 2,213 downwards.
CGCCACAAGGTCTTTGTCGAAGAAAAGGGCTGGACGGATCTGCGACGCGCAGATGGTCGTGAAATCGACCGGTTCGACAATGAGCACGCAGTCCACATGCTCTTTACGGCTGAGGAGCGCGTTGTCGGCTACCAGCGCATGCTGCCTTCGACCCGCCCCCACTTGCTCTCGGAGGTCCTGTCGGAGCTTTGCGAAGGCCAACGCCCAGTGGGCGAAAACATCTGGGAATGGACGCGCTACTGCGTCGAGCCGCAGTACCGAGAACGGGGAAGAATGCTGAGCCCGGTGGCGAATGCGCTTTTGTCAGGCATCGTCGAGTGGGGCCTGGACAGAAGCATCGATACGATCATCATCGAGATGAACCCTCTCTGGCTGCTGCGCCTGGTCCAACTGCATTTCAGGGTGACGCCGCTGGGGTTGCCGAAGATCATAGGCGGTGAAGAGACAGTGGCGGTGACGGCGAGCTTCGATGAACGCACACTCGCCCGATTGTATGAAACGCGGAAGGCGAGCCCGCCGACTGGTGCGATTGAGAACTGAACGCTCGCGCCCAAACCGAGCGGGCTTTGAGCAGGTACTTCAATGGGGCAGATAGGCGGGCGACTGGACAGTTCCCGTGCGTGGGTGGGGGCCACAAACAGTTCCAGGTGGAGGAAGCGCCATGCGGCGACGCGTCCAACTCATCACGCTCGAATGCGCACTCATCGTATCCGAGGAAGGCAGTTTCCTCGGCGCCTCCCGACGCATGGGAATCCACCATTCTGCACTGAGCCGGCGCATCCGTAGCCTTGAGCACGCGGTGGGAACAATTCTTTTCGAACGCCACGCAGGCGGAGTCCGACCGACCTTGGCCGGCGCACGACTCTTACGCGATCTTCGCCGCGTTCTGACTGATCTCGACGGCACACTCGCCATGGAGGAAACGGACCGAAGAGAACAGGCCGGCATGCTGCCGGGCGGCTTTGAAATGGCGGTGCATGCTACCGAGCTTCTCGATGCGGTTGCCGACTTCATTCGCAGCAGGCCCGACGTCGCCCTGCGTTTCGTGGAAACGAAGCGCGCCACGACCCGCTTATCCTGATTTCGTGTCGCGCCGGGCCCGGCTGAACGCGCGGTCCGTCGCCATGAACCGCACCAGCATCGGCGCAATCAGCTTTACGGGATCGGCGATCGTCTGGCCCGTCTCGCTGCCCAGCACTTCGGCGTAGGCGACAAGATCGCGATGAACGGCGGCAGGCAACTCGACCGTAATCTTGACTGGCCGATCATCCGGAATTGCAGAGAGTTTCAGCTTGCTCATGACGGTTCCTTCGGCACGCCGTAAGGCGCCAGGACAAGGTCGCGATTGACGATGACACGGACTGGGAACCCCGGCCGGACGGTGAGTGTCGGCTGGACGTTGAGCTGATTGCGCACGATCTGCTGACCGACATTGGAGGCCGAATCCTGCGCACTCTCGCGGATCGCCTTGGCGAGGTCACCCTCGTCGTCGCTGGAACCAAGCGACGTCCCAACACCGAGTAGGGTCGAGAGTGCGGCGGCCTTGAACAACTGGCCCCAGTGATGGTCGACCTCGTCCTCCAGCCCGGAGAACCCTTGCGCATCCGCGCCCGGCTGGCGCTCCAGCACGATCGAGGTGCCGTCCGGCATGATGAGCCGGTTCCAGACCAGGAGTACGCGAGACTGACCGAAGGCGACCTGGCTGTCATATTGACCAATCAGTTTTGCGCCCTGGGGGATCAGGAGATATACCCCCGATGGGCTGTCGTAGACATTCTCAGTGACCTGAGCGGTGATCTGGCCGGGAAGGTCGGAACGGATGCCGGTAGTGAGAGCGGCGGGTATGACGGTGCCAGCTTGGACGACATAGGGCGAGGCCTTCGCCGCCAGCCGATCGGGACTAACCGTACGGCGGTCCGGTTTGGCGTTGACGAAGTCGAGTTTGCGGTCCTGCGTATCTTGAGTGGAGCCTGCATCAGGCTCCGTCGGTTCGGCCGGCGGCGTCAAATCGGACCTGGTGTCCGCGATGGCGGTTCCAGCGCCGGTACCCTGTCGCGACGGAGCTGTCCGCGCGTTGGTTTCCGTGAAGAGCTTTGCGACGCGCGCGGCCTCGATCTCGGCCAGGCGGCGCTGTTCTTCCGGATCGATGCGAGGCGTGCTGATGTCGGGCGCAATGACGGACCTGCCCTGCTCTTGCGCGCGCAGGATCGGTC
>NZ_RZPF01000037.1:0-16184 GCF_004022735.1 Mesorhizobium sp. M7A.F.Ca.AU.001.01.1.1 | reverse complement strand
GGCATTCGGCGGCGTATCAGGGCCAGCTTCAATGAGCAGCACGCGAGCGCCATAGGCGGAGAGCCTGCTCGCCATCACGCATCCAGAGGAGCCACCACCCACGACGATATAATCGAAAACCACGCAACTCCCCATCAAGGTACCAAGTGTGATGGGCTTCTTCAGCAAAGCGCTCCTCCTACCGCCTGAGATATGGTCACTTACGGCGCGGCAGCTCCACATCATGCCGTCTGTAACGGAGCGATTTGATCGCCAAATCGGTCGAGGGCATGCCCGAAGCGAGACCGAGCGACCCATCTGAACTATCTCTGAACCGACAAGCTCTCAATTCCAGGGCACATGCATCTCCGGACACGCCGGTGCGTCGGTGTGAATGATTGCAAGTTCGTAGGGCGAGAGCAGCGCTCGCCTACGGTTTCTTGCATCACCGTCTTCCGAGAAACAATGATACTAACAAGAGATAACGACGACTTTTTCGATTTTTACAGCAGTCAAGACTGTCACTTCAAAATATCGCATAACTACGTTATTGTAGACCCGGTCTCTTACATAGCGAAGGCCTACTTTCGGTGCTTTCCGAAGCGAACGCGTGTTCGTTGGGCGAATGAATGAAGTGACCTTCTCGAGCGTTAGGTTCTCGAAAGCAAACTGGATCGCTGCCCTGCCGGCCTCTGCGGCGATCCCCTTACCGGAAGACGCAAGGTGGAGGCACGATACGGTTTCCACATTAGTGGGATCTTCGGGCAGATACGGGCCACTGTACATCAATCCACAGTAGCCTGCGAATTTTCCGACTTGGCCTTCGCCTTTTACGAACACCATCCATAAGCCGAAACCATTGCTCTGCCAATGATGGATGAACTGTTGTAGTTTAGCTTTCGATTGCTCTCGGGTCGGATAGACTCCATCCCACATGGCATTTACCACAAATGGATCGCTATGAAGCTCATGTAGAAGAAGCTCGTCGCTATGCGACGGTGGCCTTAGGATTAGGCGCGGCGTTTCTAGAATGTACATGAGAAGCTCCCTTCTAGCCATAAGTTAGAGCCGCACTTACCTCCAACGCGGCCATGATCTCCTAGCATGAGCGTCAAGGCCGCAGTGCTTGATTGAAGGCGTTCGACGAGGTTTATGCTTAAGGTAGCGAGGTCTACACAAATCAAGCTTTGGGCGCCTAACCGTGTCAGTGTTGACGGCACCTGGAAAGCCGGCCCGAAGGCGATAAAAAAATTAGGCGCCTCCTTTCAGAATGGAAGCAGGCGACGCGCTGGTGAGCGGGCGCCTGATACGCGCAACATGCTGCGGCGGCGTTTACGCAAGGGGTTGCTTACCCCAAGGGGGGGGTATGGTATTGGCCCAAAACCGGCTAACTACATTGTTCATTTAAAATACGCGCCTCCTTCAAGCTTAACCTGCACTGGTCACTTTGCGAATGCCCGCCAGTGGGTTCTTCAGCGTGCCGACGGTGTGCAGGTATTCTCCCGGATCACCGAAGTCCACCATTTGCTGGTTTTTTTGTATCTGCAGTCGATTCATACATCGTCGCAGAAATTCTGGAGCGAATAGGTCATGCTGCCTGTATTTTTCGTCATATTCCGGATGTTTCGTCTGGTAGCCAAGGATGGACTCGCTTACGAGCTGCCAGAAGTGTGTCGACGGAAAATCAAGATGTTCTTCGAGTGTTACAGCCAAGTAACGAAAGAAGCAGTCGAAAACGTCGGTGAAAATGAAGTCGTGCTTCATGTCGCGATTTACTTGAATGCAGATCCTCTTAATCTCCTCCGGCACGTTGAGATCTCCGCCTAGAATACGAAGCTCCTCGCCAATGTCTTTCATGATAACTCGCGTCGGAGCGTGATCTTTCATAACTAGAATTATATTTTCTCCATGTGCCATAAACGCTAGATCGTAAGCATAAAAGCAGTGGAGAAGCGGCGCCAGATAAGATTCAAAATAGCGGCGTAGCCAAGCGGCGGCGTCTAACCCCGAGGCATTGATGAGGGCTGTCACGAGTGCTTCACCATTGTAATCGACATGAAGCAGCGACGCCATTGTCATCAGACGTTCCCCTTCTTTCAACTGCCGAAGGGGGCTTTCCCTCCACAGCGCAGAAAGCATCTGCTTGTAAGGGGAGTCCTTCTTGAGGGCGGTGTTGAAACAACGATTGCGATAGCCAATCGTCGCGACCTCGCGAAGGATGCTGAAGCCGTTGGCGGCTAAATAGGAGTCACTGTCGAGCAAATTCTTCAACCATTCGTTGATGGCGGGCGTCGCCAGCATGTGTGTCGGTGACAAGCCGCGCATAAACCCCATGTTAAGTATCGACAGCGCCGTTTTCACGTACCGTTTATGCGGATCGCTTATATTGAAAAGTGTGCGGATCGATTGCTGGGCATGATATATGTCCTTCCCCTGGCCTAGGCAGACAATGTGCCGGTTGGCGATATCCGCCGCGAAGATAGTTGAGAGCCGATTGAACCATTGCCAAGGATGCGCTGGCATATAGATGTAATCGGTCGAGTTTAGTCCCTTTTGACGCAACGCTGCGTCGAACTGTTCCAGCGCCTGTCGACCGAGTTCCTCGTGCATGAGAAGGTCGTAGTCGAGCGTTGAAATGGACTTAAACGTTGCCATTTCTTTATGGACGGCCAGCCATATGAGTCTTATCGAACTGCCCACCTCCGGCGCATAGCGACTATAGTCGAGCGCGTCAAAGCCAATGCGACCGTTATTCGCGATAAAGGTCGGGTGGCCCTCCGTCATGCCAGCCTCAACGATCTGGTAATCGGCAAAAGCCAGTTCTGCGGCGGATATCTCTGTTTTGGCCTGCTTGTACGCGCTGCCATACAGCGTGCTGCTGATCTCCTGCAGGTAAACCGGCATCATCTCTTCCTTTATGCCAAGATGGCGGCTGAACTCAATAACAAAATCAAGCGCATCCAGGGGGGCCGGCCTGCCCTCAATCCTTTTCTCCAGAGAGCCGGCGTCCACTTGCCAGTGATCTAGCAGGAGGCGCCGAGCCTGGAACCAATACTCCAACCCAGGGGTCTCGCTTTCCAGCACATACTTCCCCCAGTCGCCTTCCATTCGCTGGAGTCGAGGAGCAATTAGCAACTCGTGTGCAAATTCGCTGATTGCTTTACGGATAAGGAGCCGGTTGGCCTTTGCCCATAAATGCGGTTTCAAATGCTGCGTTACGCGTTCGGCTAGGCTTATCTCATCGTCTCGGGCTGTCATATCACTCACGATCTCAACTCCTTCAGAACGTAACGGTGTAAGGTTCGCGAACGCGCCTTACACTCGTCTCGCCAAACTTCGACGTCGCACAAAATCCGTTCTATTTTTCATCAGAAAGGATAAGAAATACCGGACCTCTTATACAAGTTAATTTCTAATGTGTTGTGTACCGTTCGTCTTCGCTCGTGATAAACCAGCAATATTACCATCTTACTTATATAATATATTAGAATACCGGTTTCACCGGCCCTGGACGTCGTCCTTCATCTTGCAACGAGCAAGAAGTGTGTATTGATTTGCACATGCCGTACTGTCGTTCGATCACGTCAAGCGGTCGGTGTCCATTGTTTGAGCTCTCCGAGTGTCCATTTTTGCTGTCCGTCTCCATACAATCGCATACGTCTAAAGCGGAATTTCCTTTGCTTGATAAGCCCAGACTGGGTAGGGGGGACTGAGTGAATGCCTACTCCGCTGAAATGCTGTCCTGCACCGCGCCAATGCTGTCGCGTACGATCGACAGACCACGGCGCAGTTCAGCCTCGGTTATGGTAAGGGCTGTCATGAACTTGAGCACCTCACCATACGAGCCAGCGATCTCGATCACCAAGCCGCGACGAAAAGCTTCCCGGGAAATGAGCCCCGGCAATGAGTGGTGCTTTGGTGATACGAGTCCATACATCAAGCCGCGGCCTCGGACATTCAGAGCAAGGCTGGGGAAGTCGTCTGCGATCGACTTGAGTTCTTGAGCCAAGATGGCTGATTTGCGAGCAATCTCATCTTCAAACTTGGAGTCGGACCAGTAAGTCTCAAGGGCCGCACGAGCAGTGACGAAAGCATAGTTGTTGCCCCTGAACGTGCCGGTGTGCGCACCCGGCGTCCAGACATCAAGTTCAGGCTTCATGAGGACAAGGGCCATAGGCGTTCCAATTGCAGACAACGACTTTGACAGGGTAACGATGTCCGGCACGATCTCAGCCGCCTCGAAACTGAAGAATTTCCCTGTGCGACCGACACCAGCCTGAATATCATCGAGGATCATCAGGATCTCGTGCCGAGAGGTCAGATCACGCAGCCGTTGCAGCCATTCAACGGTAGCAGCATTGACACCGCCTTCGCCCTGCACTGCTTCTAGGATCACCGCAGCGGGTTTGCCGAGACCACTGCTAGGATCATCGAGAAGCTTCTCGAAATACTCGATCGTGTCTGAAGCGCCGAGATAGCCCTCGTACGGCAACGATGTCACGTGCGCGAGGGGAAAGCCGACAGCATCTCGGAACTTCGTGTTTCCGGTTGCCGCCAACGCCCCAGCGCTGACTCCGTGAAACGAGTTCGTAAACGAAACGATGTTTGACCTGCCGGTCACTTGGCGAGCTAGCTTCAGAGCCGCCTCGACCGCGTTCGTACCTGTGGGGCCAGTAAATTGCAATTTATAAGACAGACCGCGGGGCTTCAAAATAAACTGCTCAAAAGCTTCGATGAAGGCCTTCTTGGCGGTCGTAGCAAGGTCGAGCCCGTGCACAATTCCGTCGCGCGCAATGTAGTCCAACAACGCCCGCGTGAAGGCTGGGTTGTTGTGCCCGTAATTCAAGGCTCCCGCGCCTCCCAAGAAGTCGATGTATTCCCGACCGTCTGTAGCTATGAGGGCAGTGCCGACGCCTCGATCGAACAGAACTGGGAACGCACGGACGTAGCTCCGCACCTCAGACTCAAGACGATCAAAGATCGCGAGGCTTACATCGTTTGTAGGAGTAAACTGCTTCTTCATAGGGCGAGTCCTGAATTGTAGCCTGCAAAGGCATCAGCCCAAACTGTCTGGCGAAGGCCATTTCAATCGGTTCGAGGTTCGGCTTGTATGACGGCAGCATGAGCAGTCACACGCCTGGCCACGCCAACTCACGGCCCAAGCCAGTCGATCGCTGCGAGGTCCAACGTCACGTCCACCAGAGAACAAGATCAGGCCGCGCAAATCCGAAAAAGCAATTCAGCACTAGGCGACGCTTTCCGTCGCCTAATTGACCGGTAACCCCGTGAACGAAGCCGCCATCGATTAGGGCGATATCCCCGGTTTTGAGCTCGAACTCGCGGCAAGGGACGGCTTCCAGATAGGCTGCCGAATAGGGATATCCAGTGGTCTCCACACCTTGCGATATCCGGTCCGCAACCGTCGGCTTGTGGCTCCAGAGCTTCAGATTGCCGCCTTCCTCAGGCATGCTGGGATAGAGGTTGAGCGCTGCGACCGTATTGTGCGCCACCGCAGAAAGCTCGTAATCATCGCCAGCACGTAAGACTTGAGCGACGTCGTCGTGGGGATCCAAGGAAAATGTGCCTGTGCCCGACCAACTGAGGCCGCGACAAACATTGGCCTGGCCGTGTTCGGAACGGGCTAGCCGCAATTCGATTCCCTGGTTGTGAAGCTCTCGCTTCAACGCCCTGAATACTGCTCGAACCGGGTCAACCAAATTCTTAAAAAGGGCATCGACGTACGGCCGCGCGTTTTCGGCGTCTGCGAAATAGGTGGCTGCATCCTTCCTGTAGTGAGATGCGCCGACATATTGTCCGGGCACACCATCTTTACGCTCTCTGAGACCAGAGCTTCCAATAAAGTTCGTAGTGATCTCCTCGGCTACTTCGGTGCTGAAAGCTTGCTTGATGTGCAGAGCGGTGAGCTCACCTTTCAGGACCGAGATGATCTCCGCCGTGTTGATCGACCCGGTCCGTTCTTTGATCGAAACCGGCGAGATGGCTGGCACTTGAGATATCTGACTAGGCATTGTCTTGCTCCTGTAGTGCGTGTTCAAGGATGGTGATGCCACGATCGAGTTCGGCATCGGTGATGGTTATCGGTGGGAGGACTTTGATAACGTCGCGATTTGGCCCCGAGGATTCGATAAGAAGGCCATTTTCGAATGCGACATCGTGCACGCGGCCGACAACTGCCGGTGAACGGCATTTCAGGCCGGCCATCAGACCGCGGCCGCGCTTCTGTTCGATGTATCTTGGAAATTTCGCAACCAGGCGATCGAGGTGCGTTTGCAGCCTGACGGCTGTCCGCTCGACACCTGCAGTAAATTTCCTATCCGACCACATCTTGCACATGGCTCCTGCCGTCACGAAGGCGAAATTGTTGCCTCTGAAGGTCCCGCTATGTTCTCCGGGCTTCCATATGTCCAAGTCGGGTCGAATCAGAACGATGGACAACGGACTACCTGAACCGCTTAGGGACTTGGAAAGACACACAATATCCGGTTCGATTTTCGCGGACTCGAATGAGAAGAAATCGCCAGTTCGGCCCGCACCCGCCTGAATATCGTCGACGATAAAAACAATGCCGTGCGTACGGCAAATGCGCTGAATTTCCGTGAGCCAAGCTGCGGATGCGGCGTTCATGCCGCCTTCGGCCTGGATGGTCTCCAGAATGATTGCGGCAGGCTTTTCTATGCCGCTCCCCGGGTCGCTCAAAACGCTGTCGATGTAACTGGCGGAATCGAAAGCTTGGCTCGGATAGCCGTCATAGGGAACACGGATCACATCGTGGCGAGCGACGCCTCCCAGTTCCCTGGTTGAGGCCGAGCCCGACACCGCTAGAGAGCCGAGCGACATGCCGTGGAACGCATTCGTAAAGGCCATGACGCTCGAGCGGCCGGTGTATTTTCGCGCCAGCGCCAGCGCCGCTTCGTTGGCGTTCGTGCCGGTCGGCCCGGGAAACTGAATCTTGTACGAAAGGCCTCTGGGTTTCAGGATCCAATCGACGAACCCTTCAATGAAGTCACGCTTTGCCGCCGTATGCATATCAAGCGACAGAAGAATGTTCTCACCGACGAGATATTCAATCGCTGGCGCCATAATATCCGGATTGTTGTGCCCGTAGTTGAGTGCGCCGGAACCCACCAGGAAATCGATAAAGGGCTTACCCGTCTCGTCCCAGATCGTCGCCCCAAGGGCCTTCGTAAAGACGGTGGGGAACGCCCGGCAATAACGACGAACGTTAGATTCATGAGCCGTGAAAGCGTCGGTGTCCATATCAAGTCCTCTGCACATAGTCTTTCAAAGAAGAGAGCTGTTTAATGGCTAGTGGTTTGCGGCAGATGTTCGTCGCTTAACGTTGAAGCAGAATGCCGGAGGCAGCTTTGTTTGGTCTGGGTTTGGTCTGGTGATGCCGGCATCCTCATCAAATATTGTTGGGTTGCGTTGCCCTCCATTCGGATGCTTTCGAATGTGCTGCAACAGGATGGCTTCTAAAGCTTCCGCGAAAGCATCGCTACTATGGCATCAGGTAGTTGACGTACCCACCCTTCGCTGCCCATAGCGCTCCGGACAAATGAATGAGTCCAAGGAGATCAGCAGGGTCGCGTCGCCAGAGGTTGTGTCGCTCGGCGGTAGCGAAGCCGCTCGCGAGCGCGCTCCTCAATAGCGCCGTAGCGAGCGAGCGGCTTCGCGGCGGTCATCAATATTCGCCGTTCAACCTCGGGCTGCGGACACCAACCTGATTCAAGAAACTATTTGATGACCGATGACACAGCGAAAGCCACGCTCTCTTTGAGAAGAATGCGGATTCCGATCTCTTGCGCGATGACTGGCCCGAGCCGCCGGATCAAGAGGGCGGGGCCGCCGTGGACCCCCTTGACGGAAAGCCCGTTCGTAGGCCAGGCGGAAGCAACCGGGAGACGCGCTGGCGAAGGGCCGCATCGGTTTCGAGAACGTCCACTACCGCGACGGCAACCATCCCCGGCCGCAGCTGGGCTGCTGCCTTCAGGCGAGTCGAAAAGGAGATCGTCCGGGAGGGTGAAGGCGTTGACGAGGTGAGCCGTGAGTAAGCAATCAAGCTCTGATCGGGATCGACTAACACTGTTTCCATCCGACCGATGGTTGACCTGTGATCGGCGTTACCTCAAGCTAGGCAGGCCGACAAGCTCGGTTGGAAGGCGAAGACCTTTCGATGAGCTCGTCTCCGAAATGCTCGAGGCCCACTGCCGCGCCTACAGGAACATACTGGCGTAACGTGAAAACACGATGGCGTCGCGGGCAGGTGCATCTGTCGTGGGGCCATCCGCACTGCCAGGCACGCCCTCTCGGCCGGCATGCACTCAGGTCCGGTCGTTTGGGTCGGCGAATTCACACATCCTGCAAAGCAGAAAACCATCTGCTCCATTCATGCGGTCGACGATTTCGCGAAAAACTGGCTTTTCAAACAGAGCGGAGTAACCCTCATATAGAAGGTTGCCCAATACGTGACGCCGTTCAAAATCCATAGAGCACAGGGTAACGTCGCCGTTTGGAAGAAGAACATTCCGATACTGTCGTGCGTCCACGCAGGTTAGGGCTCCGACCACTGGCTGACGTGGTGCAACGATCTTAGGGTCGACGCTTCCACCCCTACTGCTCACCGGCCGCGCTTTTATCAGGGCTTCGGTAGGAATAATGTCGGCTATATCTGGGTGGGGCTCGCCCAAGGCCACGAATCGGATCAAGGGGATGTCCGCGTCGACGAGTTGACGAACCAGATCGCGATACTTGTCTCCGACCAGGCGGCTGTTCATGTAGGTGCCGTCATCGAAAACATGGACCACGAATACGCCCAAGCGCAAGGCTTGCAATCGCTGCAGGTCCTGCCCGTTCATTCCCACCAGCGTCGTAAAAATCCTGATGCCATGGCCTTTGGCGAAGGCGTGCTCCACCATTTCGGTACAGTCCGGATTGAGCCAAGGTTCGGAGTATCCCGCAAAACCAATGTCGACGGAAGTCGGTACGCGGGCCAGACACCGCTTGAAATCTTCAAGATCCAGATGACTCGCATGAGACACTTTTCTTTGCCGGACCGCGAACTTGTCCTGGGGACAATATGAACATCCTACGACGCATCCCGTGGTCGTCGTTATCTCCAAAACCCTGCCGGCTGTGTTTGCTGAGCGAAGTTCCGGTAAAATCACTGGTGATTACTCCCATCTACTTCCTGCGAAGCGCCACGATGGTGTGCGTGTGCCTTTGGCTTTCTGATACCGCCTGCTGATCTACCGAGGCAACGCAGACATCTACCCTTTTTGGCAGCCTAAGCCGCCCGGTTCACCGATTTGCCGGGCCGACCCTTCACAAACTTCCAGCGCGTCGGACCAGAGACAGCATTGCATCTTTCGAGGCATCACTCGCTCCGGAGATGTAGCCTCAACCGTTGGTCGCTGGCCCGTCGCCGAGATGCGCGCGCAGCACCCTCGAACCCGCCGGAGAGAAGCTTTCTGGATGCCGTCGATCATCCTTCATCGAGCGAGTTCCGTGTTCTCATGCGGGTCAGCCCTCACACTATATTGCCGCACATCGACCAGCAAAGGCCGAGCTAGTGCGCCTGGCGCGCAGTTACTGCGAGATAGGCTTCGAAAAGCCCGACAGGGCTAAGACGCTCCGCTGTATTGAACCCGAAATGTTTTCTGACAGCTGTCAGATTTTGGACACACATCACTCATCGTCAGTCGCTTAATACGGATGGTAATTTCTTCCAGGAATCGGTGACATTGAACACCACCCTGTCATGACCGCCCAATCTCAGCGAAGCGAACTCAGCATCGCCACCAGGACCAAGCCTGAAGATAAATCCGCCGTAGCAGCGTCAACGACATTTTGCTTTCGAAGCCGGATGGATTGCACGAGGTGATTCGCGCCGTGATGCAGGAGGTGCTCGAGGCCGAGATGGACGAGGCGCTGGGTGCTTCGAAGAGCGAGCGCACGCCGGAGCGTCTCGGCTATCACGCGCGCTACTACGGGCGGAGAACTAGCTGCGCACCTACGGCGGTTGGATAATCCCAAGGTTCAAAGCTTTTACAACAGCTACCGTTCTGCTGGTCGCATCCAACTTCCGCATTACATTTTTTAAATGGAAATCTATCGTATTTCGTGATCTGCCTAAAATAGTTCCTATTTCCCAAGATGATTTTCCTTGTGACACCAAATCAATGCACTCTATTTCTCTCGGAGACAGGTTATGAGCTCGTTCCGACGCAGTCGTAGTGTCGAACTTCGTAACCATCCGATGAAACCGCAGCGCGGCCATTTGCAGGTAGGTGATCGCTCTATTCTGCAATTCGCAGTCCGAGGATTGAGCAAAACTCACAAACCTAAAGCTGCCACCAGGGCCATGTAATGGGACGGTAACGCCTGACCTCAAGCCGAATGTTGCTGCTTCGTCCAAGACGCGGCGTCCATCTTCAGTTATGTTTTCATCAGTATACACCTCGCTCCATCGAAAGGGTCCCGCCTCCTTTCGACCTTTCTTGATGAGGGGGTCTATTTTGGCATAGCCCATTCTCGAGTAGCGCTCCTGCCATTCAGCAGGATAATTCCACATCACCACAGAACCCTCCCGGTTCGGCTTGAAAGCCCTCTCTGATGCGAGCGGCCCATAGGCAATCCACGGGCAATCGAAATTCAGCGCAAACGCAGACAACAGTTCGAACAACTGTTCGGATTGAGCGACATCATCAGTCATCTTGAGGAATAGGTCTAACTCCACCGCAATCCGCCGGAGTTCCATGATGTCTCCTTCATTGCGTTCTCATTGGTGCACAGTTTGCTCCAACCCAGCCTCGCAACATCCGAAGTCAACGGGACTCGAGCCGGAGTTCCTTCCGCCACCTGGAGTACCCTCAAGAGTCGTGCCAGCTTGCGAGCGAAGCTTCTCCTTCAGGTCGTCAATCGACGGGGGAGGTACCCAGGAGGCGAACCGACAGCACTGTGTCGGGGAGCGCACAATCCGACAGTCGAGCATTCGATTGACGGAATATGGGCAGGAAAGTATTCGCGGCGCGCTTTTGAAATCAGCACCTAAGTGCCGGGCCTGAGAAAGCTGCATTGCAACTGTACTTATTTGATCGAGGCAAGAACAAGCTCAAAATTCAATCGATACATCGACCTTCTTTTCCAATCTCCCGAGTTGAGCAGCCGTAGCAATCGTATCGACTGGATGGCGGCTGACTTTCTCCAGGCTCGGTAACCTGCTGAATTTGTCCTTCGGATGTTCCCGCTCAGTTGGCACGACTTTTGAACTCACCGTCGTGAGGCGGCAAGAGCTGCCCGCCAAAATTGATGCTGTTATGGGGGAGGTCGAAATTCCAGTTTTGTCTTTTATCGTCTTTGGGACCGAGCGTGTTGATGCGCCCGCTTGGAAACTATGAGACGTTTCCCCGTCCATGGGCGCGGCGCCACTTGTCGCGACGTTTTCGCCTTCACTGTTCGCCTCTGGAACAGGCAGCCGGCCCGGCTCGCGATCATCATGACCGCGATGCTCGCCTCCACGCTGGCTGACGTGTTGATGCCGCTCTATTCTGGCCGACTCATCGACGCTGTTTCTCGTGCTGCTAATGCGGCAGCACCAGCTTCGGATTCAGCTGTTGCAGCATTCTCTGTACCGATTGCATTGGCACTCGGTGGCATTGCCATGCGCCACGTCGCCTTCATTGGCCTGAGCGACCTGGTGTTGAAAATGATTTCCGACGTCGCGACCGAAGCGTTCCATCATGTGCAGCGCTTTTCGACAGACTGGCATGCAAACAGCTTCGCCGGCTCGACAGTGCGCAAGATAACGCGCGGCATGTGGGCGCTCGACCTCCTCAACAGCACGATACTCGTCACGCTGCTCCCGTCGTTTGTCATCTTGATCGGCTCGACGGTGCTGCTCGGCTGGCACTGGCCGGTCATGGGCGTGATCTTTGCTTGCGGCTCTCTCGTCTACCTTGCGTTTTCGATTTCGCTGTCGCTCGGCTATGTCGCGCCAGCGGCGAGCCTTGCCAACCGATGGGACACAAGGCTCAGCGGCGCGCTTGCGGACGCGGTCAGTTGCAACGCTGTGGTCAAGGGCTTCGGCGCAGAGGTTCGCGAAGACGAGCGGCTTGCAAATATCATGACGAAATGGCGGCACCGCGCGCGCCGGAGCTGGGTGCGCGGAACGATCATCGGCTCAACCCAAGGCGTAACTTTGGTTGCGCTCAGGGTGGCGGTGGTCGGATATGCCCTGCTTCTGTGGTCGCATGGACAGGCAACGCCGGGCGAGATAGCATATGTTCTCACGTCCTTCATCGTCCTGCAGGGCTATCTGCGTGATGCCGGCATGCATGTCCGCAACGTGCAGCACTCGGTTAATGATATGGAAGAACTGGTGGCCATCCACAATCAGCAGGTGGATGTTGCCGATCGTCCAGAGGCCAAGCCGATCCGGATCACGAACGGCCGTATCGATTTCGAGAACGTCCACTTCCGCTACGCCAACCATCCCCTGCCGCTCTATAGCGAATGTTCGCTGTCGATTGAAGCTGGCGAAAGGGTTGGGTTGGTTGGACCCTCCGGTTCCGGCAAGACAACATTCGTGAAGCTGATCCAGAGACTCTACGACCTGAGCGGCGGCCGGATCCTGATAGACGGTCAGGACGTCTCGGAGGTGACCCAAGAGTCCCTTCGTTCGCAGATCGCGATCGTGCAGCAGGAGCCGATCCTGTTTCACAGGTCGCTTGCCGAGAACATCGCCTATGGCCGGCCTGGCGCGAGCCAGGCCGAGATCGAGCAAGCGGCACGACTGGCAAGTGCCCACGAATTCATCGCGCCCCTGCCGAAGGGCTATGGGACATTGGTCGGCGAAAGGGGTTTGAAGCTCTCCGGCGGCGAGCGCCAGCGCGTGGCGATCGCGCGCGCCTTCCTCGCGAACGCGCCGATCCTTATTCTGGACGAGGCCACATCGAGCCTCGATTCGGAATCCGAGGTGCTCATTCAACAAGCGGTGGATCGGTTGATGGTGGGCCGAACCACACTCGTCATCGCACACCGGCTGTCGACGGTCCGCTCGCTCGATCGGCTGCTCGTCTTCGACCGTGGCCGCATCATGGAGGACGGCGATCATGCCGCCCTGATCAATCTCGATGGTGGCATTTACCGCCGCCTCTTCGAACGGCAGGCGTTGGAACTCGCGAAGGGCCTGGCCTGATCGCTAAACCGGCTTGCGCGATGCGCCGAGCCGTTGCCGGAGAGGGGTGTGGCAGTGACGAGCGGCGGGCGTTAGGCGGCAAAACCAGCACGGCCGGAACTGTCCGCCAAACGGGCGAGCGGGAATGCACCACGTCTAAGCTTCGGCGAATGCGCGCAGTTACACGCGGGCACCGAATTGTCGCGCCTAACGGCGCACGCACCAAAAGGGCGGGAATGTCGACGGCCCGGGAAGAGTGCGGCCCTCGCCGTTACCCACATTTCGCCAAAGGAAGCGAAGTCAACGCACATTGAGAGGGCGGTGCTTCCCGGCCGGCCGGGATCCCTGTCGCTGGCCCAACCTACCGCACGCTGGCCACGTCAACGGTTCAAAGTCCCTTCGGTTCGCAAAGTCGTCCCCTTGGAGACCCGGAAGCGCAGGAGCTCCGACCGCAGTCTTCGCTCAACTCTGGCCATCTGCTCCGGGATTGGATTCCGTTCCCTTGCTAGCACAGTGGCAGCTGAGCACGAACTCGCCGGCCCCGTGTCTTTCGATTACGGCCAACGGGCTTAGGAAGAGATTGGATTCGCCGGCCCTCTGCGGAGCGAATGAACAGTTCTACAGATCATCGACGTCCGCGAAAAAGAGCACGCAGCCGAAATAGCAGGCCTGAAGCAGCAGCGAACAGGCCAGCGTCGTGACGACTGCCACACGGATCGAATCCAAAGCGAAGTAAACCATCGACGCATTGCTGCACAGGACCAGCCCCACGAGCCGACAAAAAGATGAAGTGCAACGCCGTTCTCCTGGTTTTCGCCAGATCATGTTGCGAGCTCGTCGGCCGCAACATGCGTCTGGCAGTTCTTGGGGCAGACGCGGCCGCAGGCTCCGCAGCCTATGCAGCGGCCGGCATCATCGACAACCATGATCATGCGATTGAGCTTGCCGTCGAAATCGTCGTCCTCGTCATCGCAGGGGCGAGGATTTCACCCGCATCATCAACGCCGTGAAGATGCATGACATCGCGCGAGCAGACCTTGAAACAACGGCAGCAGCCGATGCAGGTTTGCTATCGATGGAGGTCAGGTACGACGGCATCCAAATGGAGCCGTCACGGGTGGTGAATGTGCGCATCATCCTAAATTCTTCATTGAAGCGAGTTCTCTCTTGGCAACATCCAACTCGGCATAAACGGCTTGGGTTTTCTCGGCGACTTCCTGTATGTCGGCCCACTTGCCCGGCAGACCCTCGACGAGGTCCTGCAATGCCATCTTGGCAATAGCTGCACGCAACTGGAGCTTTCAGACTTTTTTCCTCATCCTATCTAGGTCTGACATAGATCCTTCCTGGAACAATGGTTTCGTTGATGCGCTCCATCTCGGGCTAGGCTTCAATGGCTGCAGTCGCATCGTCGACCAGTTTCGTACCGGCCTCAGCAAGTTTGCGGAAAGTCTCGAAGCCGAACCGGTGGACGTCTCGACAGAACGCCCAACCGCTGGAAGCCCGCAGGGGCTTCATTCCAATTATCGGCGACGTCGACACGCCGGAGCGCTCCTCGATCGCAAGCGCTACGGCGGTGTAAACATGTCGAGCCTCCACAGCGCGTCAGGATCGGGATCGCCGCCAAAGGGTACCGCACGTTGCTGTTGCTTGGTGATGATGAACTCGGCCAGCAGCTCGGCATCCGAATGGCCTTCCCATAAGCCGAAGGAATCCTGAGTACGAATGAGCCGCAGGAGGCATTTGACGAACGGGGAAGCAAGGGCCTCGTCGTCCCCGTGGACAGCAGGGCCAACCGGTTCATGAGGAATTTCGCTTTTCCCCAATTTCAGTACTCCTCTTGAAGGACGATCTCTTTTTCTGCGATGTGTGGTTCGGGCGCTTGCGTGGGCGGGGAATGGCTTGGGCGAGCCGATCCCACGCAACAGTGTCCCGTGGCCGACCTCGAGCACGTCCACCAATGCGAGACCTTTCACCGCGGCGCGAACGCCTGCGCCGCGGTTCGACCCGAGGTAAACGCAATGGAAATTCCACCTGCCGCAAGCCGCGCACTTTTGCGGCATCGACGTTATTGCTGCGAAGTGCGCCTGGGCGGGCGGATTTGCCGGTGTTCAATTCCAATTGTCATGCCCTTCGCGATCCTTGCTCAGGAAGTGACAGCGTTTTGAGTTTCGGAAGTCTTGTTTTGCGGAGCCACACAGAGACCCGCGTGACAGGCAGGCTCACCCGTGTAGTTGGCCAGGGCTTGGAGCAACGAGGTGAGGTAGCGCTGTTTGGTTTGGTCCGGCACTGGCTCCGAATGGTCCAGCGATTTCAGTGCCACCTCGATCAACTCGATTGCGCGATCTTTGTTGCCGCTCTCGTAATAATACTGAGCGACCGGAAAGTAACACCCGAATTTAAAGTCTCCATCGCCTTGCGGAGGATTAAGTTCCAGGATCTGTTCGGAGAGCTCCTTGCCCATCGCAAAGCGATCATCATGCGGAAGATGGGAGTTGTCCATCGTGGGATGGAAGAGTTGGTTCAGCGCCATCACCACCCAAGACATCGCGTCGGACGTTTTGTCGATCGCGTCCTCGACCAATTCTCGCATGACCGGCATGCCGGTCTTGATGTCGCGCAGCTTGTGAAGCAGAAGATCCGCATGAATCTGCCGGAACTCACAAGAGTCTGGCATCAAGGCGAGGCCTTCTTCGATGGCCAATAGCGCCGCTGCCCAATCCTCGTCCTGCATCGCCGGCCCAAGTTTGGCGTATATCGGCTGACTCAGCGACGATTCGCGCACACGCGAGATTCGCTTTGCATCGACGGCTTTCGCTTCATAGCTGCTGCGCCAGCTGCCGTTAAGGACTTTCGGCAAAACGTCATCGAGAGGTGCCGGGTGGCCGATATAAGCGATGTGGCCGTCGCGGTCGACCACGAACGAGGTGGGAATCCCGAACGAAGAGCTGGGTTCCAGCCAGAGCTTTTTCATTTCGCCAGTGCAATCGAACGCTGTCCGATAATTCAG
>NZ_RZPF01000380.1:0-6170 GCF_004022735.1 Mesorhizobium sp. M7A.F.Ca.AU.001.01.1.1 | reverse complement strand
CTTCCATGAAGAGAGCCCCTCAAGTGGTCGCCTGGGCCGGCAGCGTCGCGATTGTGGGCCTGGTCAGAACTTGTAGCTCAAATTGATCCCGACCGTATTCAGCTTCACGTTCTGATCGCGATCGTTAAAGGGTTCTGCCACCTCGTAGTGCTCGGAGCCGAAATCATAGTAGCGATACTGCGCGCCGACGACGAACTTGTCGGTCAGCGCGTAGTCGACGCCGGCACCCACGGTCCAGCCGACATTCGTGCGCGTGCTGTCGAACGCCGGACCCGCGACTTGCGATGTTTCGATGCCGGCAAAGGCGACGCCGCCAATGCCGTAGACCAGCAGGCGGTCCATGGCGTAACCCGCCTTGGCGTTGACCGACCCGAACCACTTGATGTCGGTGCCGAATGTGCTTCCCAGCGCCGATACCGTCGTGCCGCCGACCGAGGAATAGTTGAGGTCCGCCTCGGCGCCGAGCACCGCCTGGTCGAATTGCCACAGGCCGGCGACGTGGCCGCCGACAAAACCGCCGTCAATGTCGGGCGCGATGGAAAATGGCGCACCTTCTGTCACCGATACATCGGATTGGCCCCAGCCATAGCCGGCCTGCAGACCAGCGTAATAGCCCGTCCAGTCGAATCCGGGCGCGGTCATCGGCACGTCGACCGCCGGGTCGGCTGCAAAAGCCGGCACGGCCAGAACGGCAAGGAAACCGGCACTAGCGACCATCAATCGACGCATCGAACTCCCCGAAATGACGGTTCAGAAAGATCCTCGTCAGAAGGATAACCGCATTCGCCGCAATCGCAATCCCCCTGTCGCCGTACAGAATCCTCTATTTGGCATCGATGAAGTCCAGCACAGCCTGGCTATATTCATCCGGCGCTTGCAGCATGGCGAAATGACTGGCGTTGGGCAGGATGATCAGCTTCGCACCTGGGATGGCGGAGGCGATATAGTCGGTGTGTTCGCGCTTGATCGCCTCATCGTGGTCGCCGGCAACGATCGCCGTCGGCGTGGTTATCTCGGCAAGCTGTTCCTTGCTCCACGCCGGCTCGCTCTCCCACATGTGGCTCATCTGCGCCACGAAGGCGTCATACTGGTCCGGTGTTTTCGACATCTTCTTGTAGTCGCGGCCGGAGCGGTCGATGTAGGCGGCAAAGGTCTTGTTGGTCATCACGCCCGGATCAAGGCCGTCGGTGGTTACGTTGGCGGCTTGCGCGAACAGCCTTGTCAGCCGCTCCGGATGATGCAGTGCGATGTCGATACCGATGATGCCGCCATCGCTCCAGCCGACAAGCGCGGTCTTGTCGATCTTCAGGTGGTCGAGCAGCGCCAGATAGTCCGATGCCATCAAGTCGTAGCCATAGGGCTGCTCGGTGCGGGTGGAGCGGCCGTGGCCACGGCTGTCGGCGACGATTACCTTGTGCGTCTTGGAAAGCGTGGCCACCTGGCTGGCCCAGATGTCGCCGTGGCCGAGGCCGCCATGGATGAGCAGCACCGGATCGCCCGCGCCGAAAACGGCGTAGTACATCTGGATGCCGTTCACCGGCGCGTATCCGCTCTGATCGGGTTTGGGCATGGCCGCTGGTTCCGGCAAGGTCTGCCAACGCTCCTCGGCCACGGCAGAAGTGGTCGACGCTGCGAACAAGATAACGATGGCGAACGCTTTCCAAAAACGGGTCATGTCTTCCCTCATATGGTTCGGTTCGCGGTCAGCATCGCCTTCCAGCCGGATTAGTCAACAAGCTCGCCCTGACGCGGTATGTCGGACCGACGGCTCTGGCGGCGCCCGCCGACATTTGCGAGACTGGCGGCAACCGAGGAATCGCCAATGACGAAAGCAACGCCCGCAAAACCCAGACCGTGGACCGAGATGGCGACACATCTGGTCGATGTCGCCGTGGGGCGCAAACCCGCTGACCTGGTCGTGCGCAACGGCCGCTGGGTGAACGTTCATTCGGGCGAGATCATCGCCGGCACCGACATCGCCATTGCCGGCGGGCGCTTTGCCTATTGCGGGCCCAATGCCAGCCATGCAATCGGCCAGGGCACCAAGGTGGTCGATGCCGGCGGGCGTTATCTGGTGCCCGGCCTCTGCGACGCGCATATGCATGTCGAGAGCGGCATGGTGACGGTGACCGAGTTCTGCCGGGCCGTCATTCCGCACGGCACCACCTCGATGTTCATCGACCCGCACGAGATCGCCAATGTTCTGGGTCTGCCCGGCGTGCGGCTGATGCATGACGAAGCGGTCGCCATGCCCATCAACGTGCATGTCCAGATGCCGTCCTGCGTGCCTTCGGCGCCGGGGCTGGAACATGCCGGCGCCGAGCTGACGGTCGCCGATGTCGCGGAAGCGATGACCTGGGAGAACATTATCGGCCTGGGCGAAGTGATGAATTTCCCCGGCGTCGTCGCCAATGATCCGGTCATGTCGGGCGAGATCGCGGCGACGGTCAAGGCGGGCAAGACGGTCGGCGGCCACTATGCCTCGCGCGATCTCGGCCTGCCGTTCCACGGCTACGTCGCCGGCGGCCCCGAGGACGACCATGAGGGCACGCGCGCCGAGGACGCTATCGCCCGCGTGCGCCAGGGCATGAAGGCGATGCTGCGGCTGGGCTCGGCCTGGTACGACGTCGCCTCGCAGATCAAGGCGGTGACGGAGGGCGGAATCGACCCGCGCAACTTCATCCTGTGCACCGACGACAGCCATTCCGGCACGCTGGTCCAAGAGGGCCATATGGACCGCGTGGTGCGCCACGCCATCCAACAGGGATTGAAGCCGGTGACGGCGATCCAGATGGCGACGCTCAATACCGCCCAGCATTTCAAACTGGAGCGCGAGATCGGCTCGATCGCGCCGGGCCGGCTGGCCGACCTGCTGATCGTCTCGGATCTCGCCGCAATGACCATCGACGAGGTCTATGCACGCGGCGTCAGGGTGGCCAAGGGCGGCAAGCTCGAAATCGACATTCCGGCCTATGATTACCCCCGGACGGCGAAGAACACCGTCAAGCTCGGCAAGAAGTTGAAGGGCGACGACTTCGATATCGCCGCCCCCAAGGGCGCCAACGAGGTTCGGGTGCGTGTCATCGGCGTCATCGAGAACCAGGCGCCGACGCGCGCGCTGGAGGCCGATCTGCCGGTCGAGGACGGGCTGGTCGCAATGGACCGCCGCAACGACATCTGCCAGATCGCGCTGGTCGAGCGTCACAGGGGCACGGGCGGCGTCAGCAACGCCTTCGTTTCGGGCTTCGGCTATATGGGCGACTGCGCCATGGCGTCCAGCGTGGCGCATGACGCCCACCACATCATCTGCGTCGGCACCAACAAGCAGGACATGGCGCTGGCGGTAAACCGTCTGGGCGCGGTCGGTGGCGGCGTCGTGCTGTTCTCCAAGGGCAAGGAACTGGCGCTGGTCGAAATGCCGATCGCAGGCCTGATGTCGGACGAACGGGCGGAAATCGTCGCCGCCAAGGCCGAGAAGCTCACCGAGGCGATGCGCAAGATGGGCTGTTCATTGAACAACGCCTACATGCAGCACTCGCTGCTGGCGCTGGTCGTCATTCCGGAGCTCAGGATCTCCGATGTCGGCCTGATCGATGTGACGACATTCCAGAAGGTCGATCTGTTCGTCTAGGATTGTTGATATTCAGGCCATGCCGACCTGTAAGTAGCGATTTTCTGCGCTTCCGGTGCTCACGTACTTAAGTACGCTCCGCTCCGGTTCTCGAAAACCACCACTTTCGGCTCGGCCTGACCCGAATCTCAACAATCCTAGGGCCAATGCCGCCCGCTGGCTCACCCGCCGGTGGCGATGGTCAGCACCTTGAACGGCGTGGTGATGACGATCTCGGCGACCGAGCCGACGGCCTTGCCGAGGCCCTGGCCGAGATTGTTGAGCTGTGTCGGGTCGGGTTCGTCCGAGGCGAGGCCCGCCGGCGCCCGCAGCCGGTCGCCGAGCAGTTGCACCAGCATCGGGTTGTCGGCGAATTTGGCGTGGTTGAGGCGGTCGCCGCCCTTGGCCTGGGAAAGATCGACCACCGACACGCCATAGCTGGCGAGGTCTGCAGCGTTGCCGTAGTCGCCGACGCGCGGCTTGTCGCCCGAGATCAGGGACGAGAGCTTGAGAGCCCGGTCATCCGCAGAGAGCAGGATGGCGAACGGCTTGTCGGGTTTGCCGTAGCGGATCATCTGCTTCTTGAAGACGTCGACATCGATGTCGGGCGAGGCCAGGATGACGTAGCCCAGTTTGCCGCCGAGATCCCGGTCGCCGGTGATGGCAAGCTGGCGCAGCGTCTCCATGGTCACCCAGGTTCCCATCGAATGGGCGATGATGTCGATGCTCTTGACCTTTGTCTTGGCCAGCATCCTGAGCGTCGCCTCGAGGTCGTCGCGCGCTGCGTTGGCGCTTTCCTTGTCGTAGATGTAACCCGTGGTCTTGCCGCTCGAAGCCCAGGAGAACAGCACCGGGGTGCCGGGATATTTGGTGTCGTGGGCGATCTGCGTCAGCCGGTAGATGCCGTCGTCAAAACCGTTGTTGAAGCCGTGCACGAAAACCAGCGCACGGTCGCCGCGCATGGAAATGTCGGCGCCGACCGCTTTGGCGAACTGGGGCGCGCCTTCATAGAAAGTGACGTCCTTGGCGGTAAAATCCTTGGCAGGATTGCTGTTTGCCGATCCCTTGGCCCGCTCGATGGCGCCGACCTGATGGCTTTTGGGAACGGTGACGTCGACACGGGCAAAGCTGGTGGTCAGCGAGCGATCGCCGTCGTAAACCTGTCGCGGCTCTTTTGTTGCCCTCTGGCGGGTGGTGGCGACGAAGATTTCATGCGTGGCCGCGATGTCGGATGCGGGCACCGAGACCGTCGTCCTGTTGAGCAGGTCGTGCGTTTTCCCGCCAGCGCAGCCGGTGACAGCGAGCGCCGATGCAACGACGAGGTAGCTCTTCGAACGCACGGTCACACGCAGGCTCCCGCAAAAGGGGACGTCAAACGCGTGACGTCGCTGGCTATTCCGATAAGGCCAGAGACCGGCGCGGTCCAGTTCAAAGTGAATCCATACGTCCGCGATGCCGGGCAGGCATCGCCGCGAGACCGCACCTATTGGCCAAGCAGGCTGATGCGGTCGGTGACATCACGGTCGCTGGCAAAGCCGTCATCCTCGCGCAGCCGCTGGCCGATCATCTTCACCAGCGTCGGATTGTCGGCGAATTTCGTATGGTTGAAGCTGTCCGATCCCTTGACCTTGGACAGGTCGACGACCGTCACGCCATAGGAGGCAAGATCGGCGGCATCCTTGTAGTCGCCGACACGCGGCCGTGAACCGGCGATCAGGCCGGAGAGCCGCAGCGCACGGTCGTCGTCCGATAACAGCAGGATGAACGGCTTGTCGGGCTTGCCATAGCGCCGCATCTGGCTCTTGAACACGTCGACATCGATGTCGGGCGAGGCCAGCACCACGTCGCCGAGCTTGCCGCCGAGATCGCGATCGCCGGTGATGGCCATCTGGCGCAGCGTTTCCATGGTGACCCAGGTTCCGAGCGAATGTGCGACGATGTCGATGCGCCGCGCGCCGGACTGCTCCAGCATCCTGAGCGTCACCTCCAACTGGTCGCGGGCAGCGCTGGCGCTTTCCTTGTCGTAGACATAGTCGGTGGTCCTGGCGCCCGATGCCCAGGAAAACAGCACTGGCGTGCCGGGATAGCCGGAATCATGGACGATCTGGGTCAGGCGATAGACGGCGGCATCGAAGCCGGTGTTGTAGCCATGCACGAAGACCATGACGCGGCCGCCGCGCGCCGCGATGTCGGCGTTGAGCGCGCTGGAGAATTTCGGCTGCGTGTCGTAGCCGACGACCTCGGAAGCCATGAAATACTTGGCCGGGTCGTCCGACTTGCCGCGCGAGCGGCGCTCGATCTGGCCGGTCTTGTGAAGCCCCGGAACGGTGACGTTGACGCGGGCATAGTTCAGCGTCGCCGACCGTTCGCCGTCGAAAACCTTGTTGGGATCGTCGGATTTCTTGCGCGTCGTGGCGATGAAGATCGAGTGGTTGCCGGCGATCTCCGTCACCGGCGCGGACACCATGGCGCTGCCAAGCAATTCCTGTGTTTGCTGGCCGGCGCAGCCGGCGACGAACAAGGCCAGGACAACGGTAAAAATCTTCTTCAAAGGCACGCC
>NZ_RZPF01000379.1:0-6182 GCF_004022735.1 Mesorhizobium sp. M7A.F.Ca.AU.001.01.1.1 | reverse complement strand
GGGTGTTCTTCCAGCCAGGTGCCGAGCGCTTCGTTGACCAGGCCTTCGACGACAGGACGGACTTCCGACGAGACCAGCTTGCCCTTGGTCTGCGAGGAGAATTTCGGGTCGGGAACCTTGACCGACAGCACCGCCGTCAGACCTTCGCGGCAATCGTCGCCGATCAACGAGACCTTTTCCTTCTTGGTCAGCCCAGAGGATTCGCCATAGCCGGTGATCTGACGCGTCAGCGCGCCGCGGAAGCCGGCCAG
Organism: Mesorhizobium sp. M7A.F.Ca.AU.001.01.1.1; assembly: GCF_004022735.1. Lineage (NCBI taxonomy): Bacteria > Pseudomonadati > Pseudomonadota > Alphaproteobacteria > Hyphomicrobiales > Phyllobacteriaceae > Mesorhizobium > Mesorhizobium sp. M7A.F.Ca.AU.001.01.1.1. Next base: position 5,931 of record NZ_RZPF01000379.1, on the reverse strand, counting down.
ATGCGTGCCGCCATCGCGCTGCGGGATGTTGTTGGTGAAGGCCAGCACGTTCTCGTGGTAGCTGTCGTTCCACCACATCGCCACTTCGACGGTGATCCCGTCGCGCTCCGCCCGGATGGCGATCGGCTTGTCGATCAGCGGTTTCTTGACGCGATCGAGATATTTGACGAATTCTTCGAGGCCTCCATCGTAGTGCAGTTCATGGCGCACGACATCGGCGTGACGGGCATCGGTCAAAATGATGCGCACGCCGGAATTGAGGAAGGCAAGCTCGCGCAGCCGGTGTTCCAGCGTGCCGAAGTCGAACTCGACCATGGTGAAGGTCTCGGCCGACGGGAAGAAGGTGATCTGGCTGCCGCTGCGGCCCTCATAGGTGCCCGGCTGCTTGTCCTGCTCATAGGTGCCGGTCGCCTTCAGAGGTGCGTCGGCATTGCCATGCGTGAAACTCATCTCGAAGATCTGGCCGTTGCGGCGGATCTTCAGCTTTAGCCACGCCGACAGCGCGTTGACCACCGAGACGCCGACGCCATGCAGGCCGCCCGAGACCTTGTAGGAATTCTGGTCGAACTTGCCGCCGGCATGCAGCTGCGTCATGATCACTTCGGCCGCCGAAATGCCTTCTCCGGTGTGGATATCGGTCGGAATTCCGCGGCCATTGTCGATCACAGTGACCGAACCATCGGGGTTGAGCGTCACGGTGACGAGGTCGGCGTGACCGGCCAGCGCCTCGTCGATGGCGTTGTCGACCACTTCATAGACCATGTGATGCAGGCCCGAGCCGTCGTCTGTATCACCGATATACATTCCGGGGCGTTTGCGGACAGCGTCCAACCCCTTCAAAACCTTGATGGAATCGGCGCCGTATTCGGCTTCAGCGCCGTTGTTGTTGTCGATCTGATCGCTCATGAAAACCTGTTGTCTGGATGCCGCCTGCACAGCGCGAAAAGTCCGCGCCGAATCGCGCCTCTGATATCGACTAGATATAGGCGCAAAAGGCGGTTTTTCCAAGGTTTGCAGGCATTTCACTGGGAATGGCCGGCTGCCAATGGCGGGCCTCCGCCGGCCCCCATTTCACTTCGGCCAGCGGTCCTTGAGAAACCTTGATCATGAACTTGTATCTCGGCGCCAGCCGCCTGCTGCGGTCGCGCCCCGGCGTCATGTCGGGCGGGCGGCCGGATCAGGCGGTGGTCGTCGTTGGCGATGACCAGGGCCAGGCGCCACCACTGCGGTGGCGGTGGTGAGCATAGGCAGCAAGGCAAACAGCAAGCGCAAATCGAACTGCCCCCCAGTTCGTTCCTGTGCACGACCACCTCTCTATGGCAGCAAACCGGGGTTTTTTGCGGAAGACCAGCGTTTTCAGCCTGCCCGCATCGGCTTCAAAGCCTCGCTCCAGCGCAGCAGCCCGTCGAGCATGGTTTTGGCTCCGCCCTGCACCTGTTCGCTGGCGTTGAAAGCGCCATTTTCGTCGAGCAGTTTCTGGTACATCGGCAGCGCGACGCCTTCCGGGATCGGCATGACACCTACCGAGGTCAGCAGCGGCTTCAGCGCTTGCGCCGCGCGCAGGCCGCCGGAGACGCCGCCATAGCTGAAAATGGCGGCTGCCTTGTACTTCCATTCGCGCGAGAGATAGTCGATCGCGTTGACGATCGCCGGCGCCACGAAATAATTGTATTCCGGCGCCACGAAGACGAAGGCATCGGCGGCATCGATCGCCTTGGACCAGGCTTTGGTATGATCGTTCTGGTAGTTGCCAAGCCTTGGATGGTGCGGTTCGTCCAGCACCGGAAGCTTGAACGCATCGATGTCGGTCAGTACAGGCTCGAATTTCCCGTGCTCGCGCGCGAACCTCTCCAGCCACTCGGCAAAAATCGGTCCGGCGCGGCCTGGCCGCGTGCTGCCGATGATGATGTTCAACTGGTGCTTCAAGCTGGGCTCCTGCGGTGGCGGTATCCATTGGTGACTGCCACCTAGGGCATGCCGCTCGGGGCAACAAGAAGGCACCTCGCGGTAACCGGTCACATTCCGGAGAGTAGGGCCTTGCCGTTCGGTCACATGGACGCCTGCTTTGCGGCCCACTACATTGGGTCATCAGCGGAGCACAGCATGGACATCCAGCCCGCCCCCTTCATTCCCCCGGCGCCGAAGCCGCGCACGACGCCGCCCTCGACGCTAGAGATGATCCGCATCGTCTACCGCAACCCGCTCGAATTGTGGGGTGAGCATACCTACAACGAGCCGTGGATCTCGGCGAACGGCGTTGGCGGACATCTGATCGTCGCCAATGATCCCGCCCTGATCCGGCATGTGCTGGTCGACAACGCCAGGAACTACAAGATGGCGACGGTGCGCCAGAAGATCCTGCGGCCGATCCTGCGCGACGGCCTGCTCACCGCCGAGGGCGAGGTCTGGAAGCGGTCGCGCAAGGCGATGGCGCCGGTGTTCACGCCGCGCCACATCTTCGGCTTCGCCCAGCCGATGCTGAGGCGCACGCAGGACTTCGTCACCCGTTACGAAGACGGCGGCACGTCTGACATCGCCCATGACATGACGCTGCTCACTTATGACATCCTGGCCGAGACGCTGTTTTCCGGCGAGATATCAGGCGAGCCCGGCAGTTTCGCCAACGAGATCGACCGCCTGTTCGAGACCATGGGTCGCGTCGATCCGCTCGACCTGTTGCGTGCGCCCGACTGGCTGCCGAGGCTGACCCGCATCCGTGGCCGCAAGACCATGGCCTATTTCCGCAAGATCGTCACCGACACGGTCAAGATGCGCGAAGCGAAATTCAAGCGCGATCCCGATGCCGTGCCGCAGGATTTCCTGACACTGCTGCTCAAGGCCGAGGGACCCGACGGACTGACGCGGGCCGAGGTCGAGGACAATATCATCACCTTCATCGGCGCCGGCCATGAGACGACGGCGCGTGCGCTCGGCTGGACGCTCTATTGCCTGGCTGAATCACCGTGGGAGCGCAACCGGGTCGAGCAGGAGATCGACCAGGTGCTGGCGCGCGAGCCCGATCCGACGAAATGGCTCGATGCCATGCCCTTCACGCGCGCGGCTTTCGACGAAGCGCTCAGGCTCTATCCGCCGGCGCCGTCGATCAACCGCGAGCCGATCGAACCGGAAATGTGGAAGGATCTTCATATCCCCAAGCACGCCGCGGTGCTGGTGATGCCTTGGGTCGTGCATCGCCACAGGAAACTGTGGGACCGGCCGGATGCCTTCCTGCCGGAACGCTTCCACCCGGGAAATCGCGAAAAGATCGACCGCTTCCAGTATCTGCCGTTTGGCGCCGGCCCACGCGTCTGCATCGGCGCCAGCTTCGCCATGCAGGAGGCGATCATCGCGCTGGCGATCATGCTGTCGCGCTTCCGCTTCGACACCACCGCCGAAACGAAACCCTGGCCGGTACAGAAACTGACCACGCAGCCGCAAGGCGGTCTACCGATGCAGGTCACGCCGCGTTAGGCGTGACACCTTCAGGCAGTTGCGCCGAATTAGGCCGCGGGCTTGCGTTGCTGGAACTGGCCGGCGGCGCGGTAGCGCCAGAGATAGCTGGGCAGGATCGTCGCGATCGACTGCGGCTGGATGCCTAGCCCCGCAAGCGTCCTGTTGGTCTGGTTGGCGGCGTCCGAAACGATGTTGTGCTCGCGCAGCTGCATCACCTGGTCCTTGGTCAGCAGCGGGTTGGGCAGGAGACCGAGGATCGAGGCCTGGATGTTGGCCACCCACCACGGAACCGGCACCAGCAGCCGCTTGCGCTCGATCACGTCGAGCAGCTCTTCCATACACTGCTTGAAGGTGAGCACCTTCGGTCCGCCGAGTTCATAGATCTGGCCGCCATCCACCTTGCCGTCGACCGAGCGCGCCACCGCTTCGGCCACGTCGCCGACATAGACCGGCTGAAACTTGGTCTGGCCGCCGCCGATCAGCGGCAGCACCGGCGAATAGCGCGCCATGTTGGCGAAGCGGTTGAAGAAGCCGTCTTCGGGTCCGAAATTGATCGACGGCCGGAAGATCACGGCGTCCTTGATCGTCTCCAGCACAGCCTTTTCGCCAAGCGCCTTGGTGCGCGCGTAGTCTGATTCGGAGTCCAGATCGGCGCCAAGCGCAGAAATGTGGGTCAGGCCGGCGCCGACCGAGCGCGCGGCCTCGGCCACTGCGCGGGCGCCGAACTCGTGCACGGCGGAGAATTTCTGCCGGCCGCTCTCATGCAGGATGGCGACCAGATTGACGACATGGTCGGCGCCTTGCACGGCGCGGTCTACCGACCAGCGCACGCGCACATTGGCCTGGACCGGCTGGATCTGGCCGACATTGCCGAGCGGCTGCAAATGGCCGGCGAGATCGGGCCGCCGGCAGGCGACCCGGATGCGATAGCCGCGCTTGGCCAACGCGCGCACGACATGGCGGCCGACAAAGCCTGACCCGCCAAAGACGACGACGAGCTTTGGGGTCTGCAGGATTTCGGTCATGGCTGGCTCCGGCGCTCGCAGGCTTGGCTGAAGCCGTTTCATAATCCGTTTCGTGCCAAAGGCAAAGGGCGACGCGTCGTCGCTATCAGCCTGTCAGAACGCTTTGCCGATACGGTTGTCGACCGAATGGCGGTTGCCGCCGCGAATGACGAAGAAGAGCAGGATCGCTGCCCACAGCAGCGACTTTTCCGCACCCGAATAGCCTTGGCCCATGGTGACCCAGTGGAACCAGACCGTGACCAGCAGCACGAACAGGCCGGCAAAGGCGGCCGGCCGCGTCAAAAAGCCGATGGCGATGAAGATGCCGCCAAAGAATTCAGTGCAGGCCAGAAGCAACGACCACAACGCGCCCGGATAGAAGCCGAGACCCTCGACCATCTCGGCAGCGCCGAAAGGATTGGTGATCTTCTGCGAACCGTGGATGGCGAGAAACCCGCCGGCGACGACGCGAAGAACGGTTTCGGCACCATCGTGCAGGGCCGCGTAAAACCTGCCAAGGACCGGGATGACAAGGGCGTTGCGGGGATTGTCCGTGCTTGCCGACATTGTAGCTCCTCTGTTTTGCTCAATCAGCGCAAACGGCCGATCAGGTTGGTCGAAGTCAAATAAACAAAAGTTGACCAAAACGAGAATGTTTTACCATCGTGCGATCAAAACGCAGAAAACCCCGCCGAAGCGGGGTTTTCCGGGTGACATCCATGCGAAGCCAGGGGCCGACGGCGCGGCCTGACCTGAGACGGTATCAGGAGGGCGTGAAGCAAGTACGCCCACCCCAGCCCTGAACATCCGACATGGTGCCACCAACCTTCTTGCAGGCGGCGACGAAATCAGCGCTGCAATTGGCGAATTTTGCATGGCCGTTCTTGCAGTAGTGGTCTTCGGTGGCCCCGCCGCTCGGGGCAGCGATGACACCCGGGCTGGACGGCTTGACCGGTGCGGCCTTCAGGGTGGCTGCCTGTGTGGCGCCCATGAACGAGCCGAGCAGAAGGACGGCGGTCAGCATGGTGATCTTGGTGTTGGTCATGGCAATTTCCTTTGATTTGGGTTGAGTTTTCCGAAGCGCGAAGGACCGGCCTTCGCGTGATGCAGGCTTTCGATTTCGGTTTGCTGCTTCCCTCGGTGTGGATCGGGCAAGCTCGCCTTGCCCTGGACAAAGCTGGGTCGCAGCAAGGCGCGGAAAGGTTCAGCGGCGCGCAAAGAAAATCGCACTGCGCCGCGCCTGCGGCGGACGAATTCCAGATAACTAATTGATATTTAATAATATTCAGGAAGAATAGCGTGCAGCGAATTCGGAAATGCGCTGCACCACGGCCTTCGATGCGGTAATGCCGCGCGCTTGCGCCTTCTCGGCGGCCTCTGCGCGGGCACGACCGGGCACATGCACGCCGAAGCGCCGCCGCAGCCGGTCAAGCTGGTCCTTCATTCGTTGCTCGAAATCTGGATCGAGCAGCTT
>NZ_RZPF01000378.1:0-6182 GCF_004022735.1 Mesorhizobium sp. M7A.F.Ca.AU.001.01.1.1 | reverse complement strand
CTCACCCGACAATACCAACGACGCTTAAAACCCCGATCCTTTGTGCGCAGGAATTGCTTATCACGGTATTAACCGATTGTGGCCGCAACCGGGCAAGATTGTGGCGTCTCCACCGTAAGAGCTCTCTGAAAAGTAACGGTTTTCGTGCTTCCACGCGAGAGATGTGATGCCCTCTGCCACAGAAAGCCTGGCTTCGCTCCTGCCCGCCGTGTCTGCCGGTTGACCGGGCTTTGTCGGGCAGCGGACCGACCGCCGGAACAAAGAAATGCGCCGCTAGTTTCATCCGCAGGGCACTCGAACAGAAGGACGAGCATGATGAAAATGACTTCATTGATGGTCGCGATCGCGATGTCGCTTTCTGCCGGGTCTGCGATCGCCGCATGTCCGGACAAGTCAGCTTCGAACACCGGGACCGATGCCGGACAGACCGCCGGTATTTCGAAAGATGGAACCCACGCGCCTTTAGAGACTCCGAAGGCCATGGGCAACGCGAACAAGCCAGCCGCCAAGGATGGCACCACGATGCCATTGGCGGGAGCTGAAGGCGGGGGCGACAAAAACCTTGCAACCTCGCAGCAGGATATCGAGGCGCAGCAGCACGGTGATAAGGCCGCGGCGGCAAAGGCGGACGAAAATTGCAAAGACTGAGGACCGTACAGGCCGGAGCCGATTTGCAGCTTCGGCCTTCCTCACCAGTAGCTGTTCCCTTGGCGAAAGTTAAATCTGCGGGATACCGCAGCTGTCCCAAGAGGCTGACCCGTAGGGATTCGCCAGTCGGCGGGCTCCTTCTTCATCATGCACCAATGGGATAGCGAGTTCCGGTGCTCGATTCCGACAAACTCAGAGCCTGCCAGGACGGCAGGAACCGACACAGTGGTGGTTGACGCAGCCCTCAATGCCGCTTTACAGGAATGAGGCGTGAACCAGCCGGGAGCGCCTTCGGTGCCAATCCGGTGCCACAGGCCAAACGAGTTGGCCCCGCGCTGCCCAAATGGTTGAAAAACCACGATGGAGGAATGGCCGAGCGGTTTAAGGCACCGGTCTTGAAAACCGGCGTGGGTGCAAGCTCACCGTGGGTTCGAATCCCACTTCCTCCGCCATTCGATCGAGAAGGGCATACAGAGCATACAGAACTGAGTACGCCGATTTCCGCCTCCGTGGACGTAAGGGTGAAGCGTCAAACATCATGTCTGCTTTCTCCTGACCTTGGGCGTCAGCACTGGTAACCCCCCTGCTCATTCGACGTTCTATCCCTTGCATCGACCGCAATCAGAGGTATGCTAACACTTCATTCTGGTTGTATATTTCGCAAGGCTTATGGGATATTCGATCTCTCACGAGCGCCTGTCGGTAGTGATCGGTCGCATATATGAGGCCGCCTACGATCAATCGATTTGGCTTGACGTGGTCCTTCAGTTGCAAGCCATGTTTCATGGCTCCAGAGCCTGTTTCTCGGGCATCGACTGGGCCAATGTCGAGGATAGCTTTTGCGTCTCACCGAGCCGCGACCCCTATTGGGACAGGATTTTCCTTGACCATTTCGCGACCAACGAACTCTTTGCGCCGCGTGTGGCCGCGCCGCTTGGCCGGGTTTTTAGCGACACCCAGTTGATTGGGCGGCACCGTATTGAACGCACCTCCGTCTGGAACGAATGGATGATGCCGCAGGACATGTATGACGGCATGTTCTGCAATCTGCGCGCGTCGGAAAAGAACTACTGGTTTTTCGACGTGCAGCGAGGCCGAGGGCAGCCGGCGTTCGACGCCGATGATCGTGCGATGCTCGCCCTGATCACGCCTCATCTGCAGCGCGCTGCGGGTTTGGGCCGACATTTCGAGGCGCGACCTGTGCTCCGATCGCTGCTCGGCCACCTGCCCTTCGCCGGCTTTATCGTCGATCCGCGCCTGCGCATCCTTGACATGAATGACGCCGCGCAAAGACTTTTGGTACAGCCGATCACTCTGCTGACGGCGAACGGTGGCCATCTGGCCACCTCCGATTCCACGCAAACCCAAATGCTGCAACGTGCGGTCGCACGAGTCTGCCGGGTGGACGAGAGCGAGTTTCCCATTTCGGCTGCCGATTTGATCTTGCGGTCGGAGCGCGGCGACCAACTGGTATTGTCGATTGGATTGTTGCCCGACGGCGAGATGTTCGGCCTGTCGGCTGGACCTTGCGCGGTGGTGCTGGCGCGCGAATCACGTTTGGCCCTGTCGACGAGCTTAGCCGATCAACTGCGAAAAACCTTTGGGCTGACAGGGAAAGAAGCTTCCGTCGCGCTCGCGCTCGCAAGCGGATTGTCCTTGAAGGAAATAGCGATCAGGGAAAACATGGCCTACGGCACCGCACGCGTTCATCTGGACAAGATTTTTCGCAAGACAGATACGCAGAGGCAGAGTCAGCTCATTGCGCTGCTGAATGCATTTCGTCTTCTGCCCTAACAAGCTGCAATAGCACATTAAGGTTCTTCGAGTGCAGGGCGTTGCGACTGTGGCGAGCCAGCGACAGTGCGCCACTCTTTGGCCGGTCTATGGCATTTGATATATATATCGCCCACCCATCATCCGTTATTGCGAATCTGAAGCACTGATTTGCTCGAAGCATTGCTTTGCTTGGGCTGTTCTGATGACGGCAGATTGCATTTATTGGACGATGGGGCGGGCCTATCATGAGACTCTACGGTTTTTCGGCAGACAAAGCCTACCCACTCGTTTCCTTGCGCGCGCAACTCCTCTCGCAGGCCAGTCGCTCGGCACTGCGTTTCGCAATCGGCATGGCCGGTTTCGCCGGCTCGGCTGTTTTCTTTTCCCCGCAGGCGCAGGCGGCATGTACGGTCACTCTGGGAACTGATGTGCAGTGCGGCACCACCTCCACGGTCAATGCCGTCAATCCGGCTGCTCCTCCCAACGACCGGGGCTATTCATTTTCTTCACCGTTTACGGCCCACCTCGCGATCGATGCCGGGGCGACGGTCAGCGGATTTGGCCTCGCGATCGAGAATACCGGCAATGGCGCCGTCATGGTCGTCAACAACGGCACGATCAGTGTCGATGCGGGCAACACGCCAACAGCCGGCGGGACCGCGGCACTCAATATCGATGCCGCCTCCAACCTGATCACGTACACAGGCAGCGGCGCGATCACCAATAACGGCAGTGGCGATGCCTTCGCAATAAAGCAGAATGGCCTGGGCTCGATCGATGTCGATGCCACCGGCGATATCACGGCGGCTGCCGGCTCAGGCATTGTGGTGCGTAACACGGCGGCGAGTGGCTCCATCGATGTCACCACGGGCGCGGTGACGGCGCTGGCTGCTGGCATGTTCGGTATCGACGTCCAGTCGTCTTCGACGGCAGGCAATCTCACGACCGTGGCGAACGGCGATGTGACGGCGGGCAATACCGGTATCTTGGGTCGAGTTTCCTCCACAGGAACTGGCAACATCGATATCACGGCGAACGGCGCCATCGACGCAGGCAACGGCATTATCGCGCAGAACTTGGGCAACGGCTCGACGACGGTGAAGGCGATGGGACCGGTCACCGCGACAATGGCGTCGGGCCTTGGCGTCTTCGCTCAGGGCCGGGGCGATGTCTCGATAACAACGGGTGCGGTGACCTCGACGGGCGGTCAGGCGGTCTATGCAATAGGGACCGGCACAGGCACAGGCACAATCGATGTGACGACCAACGGCAACGTCTCGGGCACTGCAGGCATCCTCGCAGGTAACTCCGGCACGGGCATGATCAGCGTGATCGCCAATGGTGCGGTGACCGGCACATCCTTTGACGGCATCGTCGCGAACGGTGGTGGCGCGGTGGACGTGCAGGTCGCCGGCACGGTGATGGGCGCGCGTTCCGGCCTGACCTTGATTGGTGGCGGCGGCGGCACGGGTAATCTCTCGGTGACGGGCGCGGGCGGCTTCGTCGGCGGCAGCGACGATGCGGTGAATATTCAGAACTATGGCCCGGGCACGGTCACGGTCGATATATCCGGCGCCAGCAGCTCGACGAGTGGCGGCGGCATCGTGGTGCGCGACACGGCGACGGGCGGCAACATCGGCGTCACGACGGGCGCGGTGACGGCGCTGGCTGCCGGCAGGATCGGCATCGACGTTGAGACGCTGTCGGCGACGGCCAATGTGACGATCGTGGCGAACGGCGATGTGAAGGCGGGCGGCCCCGGTATCTTCGCTGGCCTTTCCTCGGGAAGCGGCAACGTCGATGTCACGGCGAACGGCGCGATCGACGCGAGCAGCGGGATTGTCGCAGGGACTGTCGGTACAGGTTCGGTGACCGTGAAGGCGGTTGGTCCGATCACCGCGACGACTGGTCGAGGTATCGACGCTGAAAGCTCGGCCGGCAATGTCGCGGTGATAACGGGTGCTGTGAACGCAACTGCGGCTACGGCGATCTTCGCGCTCCAGGACAATCCGGTGGGCGCTGGCACGATCAATGTGACGACGAATGGCAATGTCTCGGGTACGACAGGTATCCAGGCAACCAATCTTGGCACGGGCGCGATCACGGTGATCGCCAATGGCGCGGTGACCGGAACGTCGGCCGAGGGCATCGTCGCGACGGGCAACGGCGTAGTGGATGTGCAAGTCGCCGGCACGGTGACGGGCGCGACGCGTGGCCTGACTTTGACTGGTGGGACGGGCGCCATCAACGTCGCCTCGTCGGGCGCGATCCGTAGTCTTTCCGGACTGTCCAGCGATGCGGCGATCGAGACCAATGCCGCGACGATGGCGCTCACAAACGCCGGTTCGATCGTCGGTACAGCGCAGTTTGCCGGCGGCGCGACACTGTTCGCCAACGACGGGAACTGGAACGGCGCCGGTGGAACCAGTGATTTCGGCGGTGGCGCCAGCAGGCTGGTCAACGACGGGACCGCCGTCGGTGGAAACTCCGCCGGCGTCGCGGAGACGACGCAATGGACCAATCTGTTTCAGTTCACCAATCAAGGCACCTTGACAATGGCCGACGCTGGCGCCGGCGATGTGATCCGGCAAACCGGCGGCAATGCCGCTTTCGCGACTGGCAGCATCATGGCGATCGATATCAACACGGCCGGCCAGGCCGACAGGTTCAGCACCTCCGGCACCGCGACGATCACTGGCGCGACGCTGACCGTGAACGCCGCGGGCGGCATTGCGGTGCCGGGCACCCGCTATACGGTGTTGACCGCCGATGCCGGGCTGACCGGGCAGTTCGCTGCCTTGACTGGAGTTCTCAACACCGCCTTCCTCAGGCTTGTCGATACCTATGACACCAACAACGCCTATCTCGACATCCTGAAATACCGCAACTTCACCGACGCAGCCTTGACCCGCAATCAGATCGCAACCGCTGGGGGGCTCGAGAGCCTGCCGACATCCGGATCCCTGTACAACGTCATCCTCAACCTCGCGACCGACGTGCAGGCACGTGATGCCTTCGACCAGCTCTCGGGCGAGGTGTATCCCTCGGCGCAGACTTCCCTCATCGAAGATAGCCGTCTTCTGCGCGACGCGGCGACGAACCGCATCCGGGCCGCTTTCGGTATCGTCGGTGCATCGGCCGCTCCGGTCATGGCCTACGCCGATCAGACCTATGGCGGTGCTGCGGGCGCCTATGTCTCGCTCGATCCCAATACGACCGCTGCAGTGGCGTCGGACACCGATCGCTTCGCCCTCTGGAGTCAGGGCTTTGGTTCATGGGGCCATACTGGCAGCGACGGCAATGCTGCCCGCGTTGACCGCTCGACTGGCGGTTTCCTGGCCGGCGGTGACGCCGCCATTTTCGACACCTGGCGATTGGGTATCATGGCGGGATACAGCCGCACCAACCTCGATGTGAAAGACCGCGCCTCGTCGGGCTCGAGCGACAACTATCATCTCGGCCTCTATGGCGGCACCACTTGGGATGTTGGGGGCGGCACGCTCGGCTTGCGCACCGGTACATCCTATACTTGGCACGACATCGCGACGAGCCGCTCCGTCACTTTCCCCGGTTTCAATGACAGCCTCAAGGCAGATTATCGCGCCGGAACGGCGCAGGTGTTCGGCGAACTGGGCTATGGTATCCATGCTGGAAATTTAGGCTTTGAGCCCTTCGCCAATCTCGCCTATGTGAACCTCCGGACTGACGGCTTCACCGAGACAGGCGGCGCGGCGACGCTGACAAGCGCTTCGGCAATC
>NZ_RZPF01000377.1:0-6185 GCF_004022735.1 Mesorhizobium sp. M7A.F.Ca.AU.001.01.1.1 | reverse complement strand
CGGCACCAGACAGCCGACGACCTGGCAGGTGTTGAACGCCAGGCTGCCGTCCAGCTTCTGATCGTCGATGGTCAGGCTCACCCCCTTGGCCAGCGCCAGGCCGAACGGCAGCGCAAGCGTTCCCGTGGCATCCTCGCCGGTCTTGCTCGACAGCTCGATCGCCAGCAGGCGCTGATTGTTTTGCTTGTTGAATTGCTGATGCGACAGGCTGCAGGTTTTGGTCGCGCCTGATATCTGGCAATTGACCGTCCAGTCGCCGTGGGTTTCGGACAGTGCCGACGCGCCACCGGGCAACTGCGGCGCATCGGCGGCAGCCGGTGCCGCGACCGCCTTGTCGCTCTTGGTTTGCGCCGCCGCGGCCGGCACACCGACGGTGCAGGCAACACCCAGCATCGCCACGAAATACGCGAACTTCCTCATCAAGACCCCTCCCGCCCGGCTCCGCCTCGGGCCAGCTAGAAGCTGACCTTGAGAGACGCGCTGATCGCGTTCTGTTTAACCGTTTCGCCGAAGGCGCCATTATATCTGACGGACATGCCGACGCCATTGACGCCATTCAGTTCAAGGCCGGCGCCGACCCGATAGAGCGGCGAATCGACGGCCTCCGTCAAGTGCAATGCGGGGTTGCCAGGCAGATTCTCCGCCGCCGCGAAGCGACCTTCGATTTCCCACTCCTTGTTGGAAAACTCCGCCCCGGCCTTGCCGTAGACGCGAAGGCTGGCAATGTCGCTGAGCGCGATGTCGGTGCCGATCTCGATTGCAGGGGTTGCAGAATAGTAGGTGTTGGCCGAGCCATCGAAGTTGAAGGCGGCGACCGAACCCTCCTCCGTGCCTGAGACACGCAGCCAGCGCGCGTCGAACTGCACTGTCGGCTGCAGATAGAAGGCGCCCATCTCCCGGGTGAAACCCAACCGCGCCGAGCCGCCGAACATCGCGGTCTTCTGTGTGTAGGTGACGCTGCTGCCGATGCCAGGCAGCATTACCTCGTCGAGATAATCACCCGCCAACGTTTCGCCCGGAATGTAGAATGCCGGGTCGATATGGGTGTCGCGTTCGCCCTTGAACGAGCCCGTGCCGCCACCGAGTGCAAAGTCCACGAAGTAATTCTTGTTGGTATATTTGGCCAGCGCATAGGCCTGCCAGGCCTCACCGGTGGTCTCCGACAGCAGGTCTCCATTGAAGCCGATCTTGGAATCGAACTCTGTGCGGCCGATCGTGGCACCAAGCGACCAGTTCTGGCCGATCTCGCCAATGCCGCCAAGCGACATCGTCTTCAGGACGTCGTCGCGGCTTGTAGTGCCAGCGCCCGCGTCGCGGCTGTACTCGGCCTGCGGGCTGATCGTTGCCCAGACGCAGCGGCCGTCGGGATTCTTGTAGGCAGGCACGCCAGTACACTCACGCGCCGCTTCCAGCATCATGTCGGCTTCGCGGTTGATCATGTTGAACGTATGCACGGCATAATGCGGTGTGAGCCGGGTCAATGCTGCACCCAGTTCCTCTTCATTGGGCAGGAAGCGCAGCATGTTGATCAGCCTGGCCATCGGGTTGTCCGGGGTCGATGCTGCCTCGACATCGTCAAGGTACTGCGCCATCTGGAACACGCCGGGATCGGTGGTGCCGGACCCCGGATCCTGCGCCAGTTCCAGGAATGTCGGGTTGTCGGCGTAAAGAACGAGATCGGTGCCGCCATCCACCCGGAACTGGAAGTTGAAGCCCACTGCCGGATGCAAGGTCTTCGCTGCTATGCCGGAGTCGGTCATCCCCGAGCCATTGGCGACCACATATTCTGTGAACAGCTTATCGATCGACAGGAAATTCAGCGGCGCTTCGCCGTTGAAGTCACCGGCCGCCGTTAGTGCCAGGGCATCCGTGATCTGGTTGTTGAGATCCACATCGGTGACGAAATCGCCGGAGAGGTTTTGTTTGAAGCCGCCGCCGACATCCACCTTCGCCACCACGCCGATGCCCTGGTTGGTATAGAGCCCGTCATTGGTGAACAGCCCGCCGCCGAGATCGATGGTTTTCAGTCCGACCATCGAGGCATCGGCAAAATTGTGGAAGCTGTTGTCGCCGCCGCCGAGATCGATGTTGCCGATGACGCGTCCCAGCGTGTCGCCCAGCCGCGAATTGTCGACATGGTCATCACCCGACGTGCCGGTAATGGCCAGCGGACTGAAATCGTCGAGCAGCGATTCCAGGATCGCATTGGTCGGCACGACGGGACCGGGCGCCAACAGGAAGGTCTGGAATGCCTGGATATCCGCTGCCTGGATCTCGAATGTCGGCGTCGCTCCCATTGCGTAGAGCAGGCTGTGGTTGGTCAGCGCGTTGTTGGCGCCGCCGACGAGCATGGCGGCAACGCCGGTTCCGGCACCGCCAATCGTGTAATGACCGTTGAGATTGATGGTGATGTTGCCTTTCGCGCCGTTGGCTGTGCTTTCGCCGTAGGCGGCCACGGAACCAGCACCCTGCGCGAACAGGCTGTCGCCCGCGGTCAGCGTAACCGCGTGCGCGTCGCCGATGCCGGTCGCGCTCTGTCCGAACATGGCATACGAGCTCGCACCCTTGACCCAGACCTGGCTCATGGCCGTCGCCGTCGCCGCCGCGGCATCGCCGATGCCACCGCCGGAACCGGCAGCGCCGGCGGAGAGCGTGCCGGCCAGGCCGCCGCCGCCGCCCACCGCCTGGGCCACGATGCCGTGCGCCCGCTCGCCATCGGTGACGATCTCGCCGTCCTGCTGGATGGTCACCGTGCCGCCATTGCCCTTGGCACCCGCAAATGTGTTGAAGCCGATGGTGTTGTTGTCGATGCCGCTGCCGCCATCCGCCGTGGCGCCGAAGCGCCCGAAGCCGGCGCCGCCGATGCCGCCGCCGCCGCCGACCGACTGAGCGATGATGGCGACCGCATCGACACCATGCGTGGTGATGGTGCCGGTGCGGATCACGGTCACGTCGCCGCCATCGCCGCCATTGCCGCCAAGGCCGCCGATGCCGAGCGCGTTCGAGGTTTTACCTTTTGCGTCGCCGCCGACACCGCCGCCGCCGCCCACCGACTGCGCCACGACGCCATGCGCGCGGGCGCCGAAGGTTTCGATCGATCCGGAAACCTCAACCCTCACATCTCCGCCATCGCCGCCGTTGCCGCCCTTGCCGCCCAGGCTGAGGGCAAAAGAGTCGGACCCGGCGAAGTCGGACGAAACCGTGCCGCCATATCCGCCACCGCCGCCGATGGACTGGGCGAAGATGCCGTATGACCCATCCTTGTGTGTGATGATCTCGCCATCGTTGGTGACGGTGACCTTGCCACCATCGGCCTCGTTGTCGGGGTCGTTGGGGTCGCCGACCACCGGGATCGGAATCCCGTTGGGTATGCTGGCACCGCCACCGATTGTCATGTCTGCTTCCGATGCGCCGGTCGCGGCACCCGAGGCACCACCGCCACCGCCGATCGACTGCGCAAAAATGCCGTGCGAGATATAGCCCAGTGTTTCAATCTTGCCGAAGTTGTTGACCTCGACCTCACCGCCGATGCTGCCACTGCCGCCTTGGCCGCCAATATACATGGTAACGGCCGTCTCGGCCTTACCGGTCTCCGTCGAGCCAGCGCCACCCGCACCACCGCCGCCGCCCACCGACTGTGCGAAGATGCCGTGCGAGTTGTCGTCCTGCGTCAGGATCGAACCGCTCTGGAAGTTCTGGACGTGAACCTTGTCGCTGGTACCGCCAGCGCCGCCGGCGCCGCCGAGGCTCAGCGTGATGGCGATCTTCGAGTCGGTGGATGACGTGCCGGACGCGCCGCCGACGCCACCGGAGCCGCCGATCGACTGCGCCAGGATGCCGTGGGAATTGGCCTTGTCGGTCTGGATTATGCCGCTGTTTTCGACATTGACCTTGCCGCCGTTGCCGCCGACCTCACCCGAGCCGCCAAGCGACAGGTTTACCGCGACTTCACCGCCATCGCTCTTGCCCTTGCTTTCGCCGGCACCACCTGCGCCGCCGCCGCCACCGACCGACTGCGCGAAGATGCCTATCGAGCGCTCCTGCTTGGTCCATATCGTTGCGCCGGCCATATTGACGACATCGACCTGGTTGCCATTGCCGCCCTTGCCACCCGCACCGCCAAGCGAGCCGCCGATTGCGTAAGTGCCAAGCACGCCAGAGCTGGACGAGCCGCCGACACCGCCGCCGCCACCGATCGAATTGGCGCTGATGCCATAGGAATCGGCGCCGTCCGTGACGATCAGATTGCGGTTGGTCACCGAAACCGTGCCGCCATTGCCGGCGCCGCCGGCACCGAGGGCGATCGCCGCGCCGATACCGACCGAAGTCTCGCCAGCATCGCCTGGGCCGACGATATCCTCTTTGGTCGAAGCCGAGCCGCCGCCGCCGCCACCGCCGCCGATGGACATGGCGAGGATGCCGACCGAGTTGAACCCGCTTGTGCGGATCTCGCCCGAATTATCGACTGCGACACCGACCTTGCCATCGAAACAAGTGGCATTGCCACCGGCGTCCGCGGCACAGGCGGCATCGTTGCCTTCGCCGCCATTGCCGCCGATGCTGACATTTGCGGTAACGCTCGTGCCGGCGGTGCCGCCGACGTGGAAGGCCTGCGTGTTTGTCGCACCGCCCATGCCGCCACCGCCGCCGATCGATTGGGCAACAATGCCGGACGAATAGTCGCCGTCGGTGGTCAAATTGGCGGAATTCGTAACATCCACGGCACCGGACTTGTTGCCTGTGCCACCCGCCCCGCCGACACCAACGTTGACGGCGACGTTGACGCCGTTTTCTGTACCGAGATCGGCCGTCGCGCCATTGGTCGCTCCGCCGTTGCCGCCGCCGCCGCCGATCGACTGGGCAACGATCGCGGCGCTCATGTCCCCACCCGTCTTGATCGTCATGGCGTTGTGAACGGCGACATCGCCGCTGATGTTGCCCTTGCCGCCGCCGCCACCGATGGTGACTGTCGCATTGATGCTGGCGTTGACCCCGAAGCCGCCTGCAGCTCCCCAGGAATCGCCGCCATTGCCGCCGCTACCGGCCACCGATTGCGCGAGGATGCCGATCGCGTTGGCGCCTTTGGTAACGATGCTGCCGCCGCCATTCATGCCGCTGTCGACGATGACGAGGTCGCTCTTGCCACCGTCGCCACCCCAGCCACCAACAGTGACACCGAGTGAAACGCTGACCCCCGTGCTGGCTGCACCCGAAATCGTGGCAGCGCGGCCGCCATTGCCGCCGCCGCCGCCGATGGACTGGGCAACGATGCCGCCGGAACCGGCTGCGTCGGTGTCGGCAATCAGGTTGCCATCAGCCCGAACCGTTACCTTTCCACCATTGCCTCCGTTGCCGCCCTCGCCACCCACGGCAACCCCGACCGAAGCGGACACGTAGAGACCAGCGCTGACCGCGCCTGAATAAGCCGAACCGCCGTTGCCGCCACTGCCACCGACCGATTGCGCAAGGATGGCCTTCGAGCCCATGCCGCCGACATGAATGTCACCTTTGTGGGTGACCGTGACCTGGTTGCTGAGATTGCCATCGCCGCCACCGCCGCCGATCGCCACGGAAGCGGCGCCGAACAGACCGACGGCAAACGTTCCGACAGATCCGCCATTGCCGCCACCGCCGCCGACCGACTGGGCGAGAATGCCGTGTGAGAGGGAGCCCACGGTCGTGATGTTGCTGGTGTTCTTGACCTCTACCTCGCCGGCCGCGCCGCCGGCCCCGCCTTTGCCACCGATGCCGACCGCGGCAAAGGCGCCGGCCGCCATCGCAAACCCGCCGTCGCCGCCCGAGCCGCCGACCGACTGCGCGAAGATGCCGATCGACATATCCTTGTCCGTGCTGATCAGGCCTGTGTTTTCGACATAGACCTTCTTGCTCCCGCCGCCCGACGCGCCATCGCCGCCAAGCGAGAAGGACGGCCCGCCAACCGAGACGGCAAATCCGCCTGAGCCGCCACCGCCGCCGATCGACTGCGCCAGGATGCCATGAGACTGGACACCTTCGGTGTGTACCGCCGCGCCATTGGTGACATCGACGGTCCAGCCCGTGCCGCCGCCACCTCCCTTGCCACCGATTGTGACGTTGGCGCCGAGGCCGGCGGAAGCCGTGCCGCCGCCATTGCCGCCGCCGCCGCCGATCGACTGGGCGATGATACCCGTGGAGCGGTCACCAAG
>NZ_RZPF01000376.1:0-6192 GCF_004022735.1 Mesorhizobium sp. M7A.F.Ca.AU.001.01.1.1 | reverse complement strand
TCAACGTGGTGACGCTGCGCATTCCGCCGCTACGTGAACGCCGCGGCGATATCCCGATGCTGTTCGGGCATTTCCTCGGCAAGGCGGCCGAACGGTTTGGCCGGCCTGTCGCCAAAGTGAATGCAGCCGTCAGCGATCATCTCCAGTCGCATGACTGGCCGGGCAATGTGCGCGAGCTCGCCCATTTCGCCGATCGCGTCGCGCTCGGTCTCGGCCCGGACGAGGAGATGAAAACGGTTCGCGCGCATTCGCCGGAGCCTGCGGCAGCATTGCCCGAACGGGTCGGCCACTATGAGGCGCAACTGATCCGCGATGCGCTACGCGACCATGGCGGCGACGTGCGCGCCGCCATCGACGTGCTCGGCGTGCCGCGTAAGACCTTTTATGACAAGCTCAAGCGCTACGGCATTGCCGCGTCCGAATTTCGCAATGGCGGCGATGCCGATACGCAACCCATCTCGGAAAAGCGATGAACACGACACTGCAAACGACGGCAAATCCCTCGCCGCAAGACCTCACTTTTCTCAGCGAAAGGCTGACGGCGTTCAACGACGGCGATGTCGGCGCGTCCGAAAGGCATGCGCTTGCGGTGTTCGTGCGCGACGACGCCGGCGCGGTCGTCGCCGGCATTTCCGGCTACACCGCCTGGGGATGGCTTTATGTGCAATGGCTCTGGGTGGATGAGCGGCTGCGTGGCCAGCACATGGCCGGCAAGATGCTGGACGCGGCCGAACATGAAGCGGTGGCGCGCGGCTGTCAAAACGCCTGGATCGACACCTTCAATCCGAATGCCGCCAAGGTCTATCAGCGCCAGGGTTATCAGCCCTTTGGAACACTTGCCGACTTCCCCGTCGGCCGCAGCCGCATCTTCCTGCAGAAGAAACTGGCTTAACCGGCGAGTTTTCCGCCCTGCATCGGCCGCGGTGCGCCGGTCGTGCTCGGAAAACTGATCGGCAGGCCGCGCAGCACGCGAACCGCGAGGAAGGCAAAGCATTCCGCCTCCACCGCGTCGCCGCTCCAGCCCAGGCTCTCGGCCTGCACCACCTCGACGCCGGCGCGGCTGGCCAGCATCGCCATCATGGTCGGATTATGGCGACCTCCGCCGCTGACCACCAGTTTCTTCGGCCGGTGCGGCAAGAGGTCGAGTGCCTTGCCGACGGCGCCGGCGGTGAACGCGGTGAGCAAGGCCGCACCATCCTCTGCATTCAGGCCGTCCGCCATCGCGGCACCGAAGTCGAAACGGTCCAGCGATTTCGGGTAGGCTTTGCTCAGATAAGGGTGCTGCAGCAGCTTGGCGAGCCGGGCCTCGTCGACCGTTCCCGCCCAGCCAAGCGCGCCGTCGCGGTCCATCTCGCCGAGCCCCTTCGACTTGATGAAATCGTTGAGCGGCGCGTTGGCGGGGCCGGTGTCGAAGGCGACGACATTGTCAGCGCCGTCCCACCAGGTGATGTTGGCGACGCCGCCGAGATTGAGTACGGCGACCTCGCCATTGGCACCGGCGCTGCGCATCAGCGCGGTGTGATAGACCGCGGCCAGCGGCGCGCCTTGCCCCCCGGCGCGCATGTCGGCCGAGCGGAAATCGTATGCGACCTTGGTGCCCAGTATGGCATGCATCAGCTCACCGTCGCCGAGCTGCCGGGTCTGGCCCAGCCGTCCAACCTGCGGCGCACGATGCAGAACGGTCTGGCCGTGAAAACCGACGATGCCGATATCGGCCATCGTCATGCCATAGCCTTCGACCAACTCCTTGACGGCCGCCGATTGCGCGCGTGTCAGGGCATCCTCCGCGGTGCGGAAGATCGCCGGCTCCGGCCCAACGAAACTCCACCCCCGCGCCTCCGTCAGCGTCTCTTCCAGCAGCGAGCGGATCGACGCGGGATAGGGCATCAGCCGGTAGGTGCCGAAATCCTCGATGCGTTCGCCATCGGTCTTGATCAGCGCGACGTCGATGTTGCCGTCCAGCACCGTGCCGGTCATCAGGCCGACGGCCCAGATTGGTTCCATAGTCGTTTCCTCGTTGAGCATGATCTTTTCCGAAAACCGTTTCCCACTTTTCGGGACCATGCTCCAGTCCCCATCGATGAGATCGCCGATAGCTTTGCGAAGCCTGACGATTCTACCGTCAAAATATCGGTCGGATGAATCCGGTTGGCGGGCAAGGTCCAAGCCTTGCCACTGTCGAAGCGGCGGTCTCGGTGCTGAAGGCCGAGCGGCCTTCGTAGCGCCACAGGCGATGCTGGACCGCGCAACGTTGGTTCTGCAGCCGTCTGGCTCAACAACCGCCGAGATGCCACCTCTTGCCTGTCAGCCCCGAAGGCGCGACCTTGCCTGATCTGGCGAACGCTTCCGCCGAAATCCGCAAGGAGTGAAAAATCATGGCATCCGATGTGGCCGTCATTGCAGGCGCCGGCGCTGGTCTGAGCGCCTCGCTTGCGCGCCTTCTCACCCAGGAAGGCTTTCGCGTGATTCTGGCCGCCCGCAATTTCGAGAAGCTCAGCGCTCTGACCGACGAAACCGGTGCGCTGGCCGTCGAGACGGATGTTGCCGACGTCGCGTCCGTCGCCAGCCTGTTCGACACTGCAGACAAGGCCGGCCCGCTGGCGCTTGCAGTGTTCAACGCCAGCGCGCGCACCCGCGGACCGATCGCCGAGCTCGATGCCGAAGCGGTCAAACAGGCATTGCTGGTCGGCGCCTATGGCGGCTTCCTGGTCGGCCAGCAGGCGGCGCGCCGGCTGCTTGGGCGGGGTTCCGGATCGATCCTGTTCACCGGCGCCACCGCCAGTGTGAAGGGATTTCCCGGCTCAGCCGGCTTCGCCATGCCGAAATTCGGCCTGCGCGGCCTGGCGCAGTCCATGGCCCGCGAGCTCGCTCCGCAGAACATCCACGTCGCCCACTTCATCATCGACGGCCAGATCGAGCCGGCCGGACAGGTGGCCGATCCCGGCCGGCCGGACCGCCGTCTATCGCCGGACGCCATCGCCGAGGCCTATCTTACAACCCATCCCCAGCATCGCAGCGCCTGGAGCTCGGAGCTTGAGCTGCGGCCCTGGGCAGAGACGTTTTGACAGTGCAGCTGATCGCCTAGGGGCCAACTAATCGCCTGGCGGGAAGTAACGCGATCCTTCCGCCATTCCTTTTACATTAGGTGATACTAATATTTTGTGGCGCTGAGCTGCTTATCCAATACATAAAAAAGCGCAGTGTAATATATACGTTTGTTTAACGTCGGTTGTGCATCTTGCTGGCTTTCCCGGTCTAATTGAGAACGCGTATGCCGGTTACACGTCGTACACTGCTTGCGGCCGGGAGCGGCGGGTTGCTGATCTCGCAAGCCCGGGCGGCCAACACTCCAGGACAGCAGGCGGAGAACGCCCCAACGCCGATCGCGAGCGGCGATGCCTTGCGCATCGCAATGCCGGCCTTCGCTTCCAATCCGTTCTTCCCGGCCGACGGATCGGGGGACAATGGCATAGACATGGAACTGGCCCACGGCATCGCCGCGGCGCTTGGGGTCGAGCCGGTGTTCGACCGATCCGCCGCAACGTTCGACGATATCGTCAGACAGGTCAGTTCCGGACAGGCCGACATGGCGATTGGCAAGCTCAGCAGGACGCTTCAGCGCGGCCGGTCGATCATCTATTCCCGCCCCTACGCCATGCTGCGGCAAGGGCTGATCGCCAACCGCCTCAACCTGGCGCGTATCGCGCAAGGCAAGCCGCCAGAACAGATTGTCCGTGATTTCTCAGGTGATCTCGGCGTGATCGAGGGCTCTTCCTTCGCCACTTATGCGGCCACGACTTTCCCACATGCGCAAATCCATCGCTTGGCAAGCTGGGACCTGATCATCGATGCGATCCGAAACGGGACGATCGACATGGCCTATCGCGATGATTTCGAGATCAAGAAGCTGATGGTCGACGATCCGTCGATGACAGTCGTAGCGCGCTCCATCACGCTGACCGACAAGGTCGATACGATCGCAGTCGGCGTGCGGCCGGACAATCCGCATCTCGCGGCCTTTGTCGATCTGTATCTCGACCTCGCGCGGGGTCAGCAGATTCTCAACACGGACGAGATCATCGCCCGCTATCGCCTGGGGAGCAAAGCCTGACAATGGCCATCTCCGACGTAGCCGGACCCCTGCCTTTCGATTGGCGTCTCGCGGCAAGGCGTATCTTGCGATCGCCGGTGACGACGATTGCGATGATTGCTGCAGGAATCCTGTGCGGCCTCTACTATCCAGACTTTGCCCATGCGATCAGCCCTGTCGCACAACTCTACCTGAATTTCCTAAAGATGGTCGTCCTGCCCTATTTGGTCTCATCGGTCATCTTCTCCATCACGGCGATGGTCCAGGACCCGAAATCGGTCCGCTACCTCGGTAAGGTGGGTATGGCCGTGCTGGTCGTGTCGTTCCTGGCCGTGCTGGTGAGCGGCACCTTGTCGCTGATCCTGCAGCCGGGCCAGATCGAGAATCCCCAGTCGCGCATCGAGCTTGGCGAGTTCATCAATTCGCAAGGCAGCGTGTCCACCGATCTCGCCTTCCCGTTCCAGCCGCCGCCCTCCAATGGGGATCCCAGCGGCGGGCATTCGATCCTGCTCGACCTGGTGCCGAACAACGTCTTCAATGCGCTGGCCTCGGGACAGACCATCCAGGTTCTGCTGTTCTGCCTGCTTTTCGGGCTCGCGATGGGGAAGATTCCCCAGCCCTCGTCCATGAGCCTGACGCAGGCGCTCAACGCGGTCTACAGGGCCTGTACGGTGCTGACCAACTGGTTCATCTGGGGGTTGCCCTTTGCAACCTTCATCCTGATCGCGGACCAGACCGCGTCGACCGGAACCAAGCCGCTCACGCTGATGGGCGGTTACCTGCTGGTGATGGGTTTTTCCTGCCTCATATTCGTTGCCGGCGCCTTTGCCATTATCGCCATCCGGTCGCGACGAAGCTACTGGACGACGATCAAGACCTGCCAGCCCCTTCTCATGGTGGCCATCACCACACGCTCTACGGTCGCCTCGCTGCCGTGGGTCATCAACCTTTTGAGCGAGCGCCTGCGGTTCAGCCTGGTGGTCGTGGAACTGCTGGTGCCGCTGCAGGCGGCTTTGCTGCGTACAGGCCCGGCGCTGCTCTACACTTCGGGTGCGCTGTTCATCGCCCAGCTCTACGGCCATCCGCTTGCAGTCCCCGACCTCGTGCTCGTCGGCATCATCTCGGCGCTTCTCGCGCTCACCACCGGCGGCATGGGCAGCCTGCTCATCCTGTCGCAGATGTCCATCGTCTGCGGCTACCTGAAGCTTCCCTTCGAGGCGGCGTTCGCTTTGTTCGTCGCGGTGGATGCGGCCGTGGACACGTTCATGACGCTGGCCAGCGTCTGCACCGTCGCGGCGAGCACGGCAATGATCGCTCCCAGCCACAGGGAGGCGACACAGCCTGAAACCGTCTCGGAACAGCTCGAAGCCGAGCCTGCCGGATGATCGACGACAGCATCCGTCCCCAGCTCGGCATTATCGGCGGCCTGGGGCCGCTTGCATCGGCTGACTTCTACTTCAAATTGACCCGGATGACCCAGGCGTTCAGAGACAACGAACATGTGCCTGCCGTGATCCTCAGCGTACCGCAGCTGCCCGACAGGACCGAAGCCATCCTTGCCGGCCATGACGGCCCGCTGGCGCCTTTGAAAGCGGCGGTCGCGACGCTCAATGCGCTCGGCGTCGCCTGCGTCGCGATGCCGTGCAACACCGCCCATCATTGGTACGACCAACTGGCGGCGAATTCGCGCGCGGAAATCATCCATATCGGCGACGCCGTGGTGGCGGAGACGCGTCGTAGCCTGGAGCGGGGCCGGGTTGCTGTTCTCGCCACCCAGGGCACGCTGGTCTCCGGCTTCTATCAGGACAGGATGTCGGCGGCGGGATTTGAGCTCTGCCTTCCCTCGAACACCGAATTTCAGGCGTGCGTCGACAGCGCGATCAGCCTCGTCAAGGCGGGTTCGATCGCGGATGCGGCGGTTGAAACCGAGCGCGCGCTCGACATCGCGCAAGCGGCCGGCGCCGATGCCGCCCTGCTCGGCTGCACCGAACTGTCGGTGGTGGCCGCCAGCCTCAACGACGTGAATGGATTGCTCGTCATCGACAGCAATGCGGCCCTGGCGCGAGCCTGCCTGACGCGATTAGGGTTCGGTACGCAGGAAG
>NZ_RZPF01000375.1:0-6200 GCF_004022735.1 Mesorhizobium sp. M7A.F.Ca.AU.001.01.1.1 | reverse complement strand
ACTCCAGGCAGCGGCCTAGTCTACATCACACAGCAATTCGACATCGAGGTCGTCGTGGAAGGCTCTCGTATGGTTTGGCGAACCTAAGGACGATGAACGCGACTAATTACAGGCTGGTAGGCCGCTGAAATCGTAGCCGACGACGGCGCCGCCATCGCCGCTATCATTACCTTCGCCGAGACCGCCGATCACGGCAGCTAGGCGGTTATAGAGTAACCGCTCATACTCCTGTTCCGGCTCGCTGTAGGTGCCGTCCGCGATCTAGAGCAGACCCATACGGTCCCGGATCACTATCTCACCCCGTTATTCGGATTTTCTACGCAGAGCAGCGATCACGTCGTGCCAGGACTCTGGCAGCTCAGGCAGTAGAAGAAATTTCTTTGTTCCAGCATAGCGTCCGTCCGAAATGGTCTCGCCGCCACCGGTTTGCGGCTCAAACTGAGACGAGAAATATAGGAATGGCGCCCATTTCAGCTTCCTCGACCGGCGGCAACCAGGGTCAGCTCGGCCAAGGTGAGCCAAGGATGATCGAGCAGAAATTCTGGCGGACATAGTTCATGTCCTTCAGCGCTAGGACGTCAGCCTTCACATTTCCGAACGTCGTCAACGGCTTCTTGATGATGCCGTTGGCGAAGTGGTCTATGATGTTCTCCTTGAAGTTCGTCTCGCGCGGATGATGGACGCACACACTGTCGCGCTGCTCATGCGTGAAGTCGTGATAGGCGACGCCGAGCACGTCCATCTCCACACCGGCGGTCACCAGCCCGATTGTGGGACGCATATGCTCTGGGATGCCGGGGGTTGTGTGGAGCGCAATGGCAGTCCAGACGTCCTCGACATCACGCTCCGGCACCCCGTAGCCCTTCATGAAGTCGCGCGCGGCATTGGCGCCGTCGACCTCGAAGCGCAGGTCAGGGCTGGCATATTTCTCGGTGAGGCCCATGTCGTGGAACATGGCGCCAAGGTAAAGCAGTTCCGGATCAAATTTTAGGCCGCGGCGCTCGCCGGTCAGCGCGCCCCAGAAGAAGACGCGGCGACTGTGGTTAAAAAGCAGGTCGTCTTCGGTATCGCGCACAAGCTGTGTGGCGGCCCGCGCGATAGCGCTGTCAGGCACGCGAATTTCGGCGATGATCTCAGACATGGAAAAATCTCCTTCGTTGGGCAGCCGCCGGCGGGGCTTGTCGGCATTACGCAACAAGGCCCTGCTTCGGGCAACGAACGGGATCGTGCGGATCAGGACAGCCGTGCGTCGTTTCCTGACAAATGCCCGTCTGAGCCTTCACGTCTCAACCCGCCGTGACTTCGCGATCTATTCCGATTCCGCCCCCCGGAAGCTGGCGCGATATTGGCCGGGGGTCACGCCAATACGGCTGGTGAAAACAATCCTCATCCGGTCTGCGGATCCGAACCCGCAATTGAAGGCGACGGCTTTCAGCGGTCTGTCGCTTCCTTCCAGCATACTGCGCGCCGCATCGACGCGGGCGCGCTCGATGAACTCATGCGGTGTAATCCCCGTCGCCTGCACGAAATGCCGGGCTAGATTTCGCGGGCTCATGCCGACGACAGCAGCAAGCGACTCCAGCGTGTGGCGATCCCCGATGTTGCCCATCACGTGGTCCTGAATGCGTGCGATGGGCGATTCCAGATCGGCAGGTGCCGTAAGGTAGGGACTGAACTGCGACTGCCCGCCCTGGCGTTGGGCCACCACGACCAGCCGCTTGGCGACCTTGAGCGCCGTTTCCGCGCCGTGCTGCTGCCCGACGAGCGCCAAGCCCAAATCTATTCCCGCAGTCACACCGGCCGCGGTGATCAGCCGCCCATCGCGCACATAGATCAAGTCCGGTTCGACCCTTGCCTTGGGGAACCTGGCCGCCAGAGCCTGCGCATCCTGCCAATGGGTTGTGACGCGTCGATCATCCAGGAGGCCGGCATAGCCAAGGACAAAGGCTCCGGTGCAGATTGATCCATAAACGCTCGAGCGCCACGGCAACTCTTTGACCCACTGGACCAAGTACGGTTCCGGCTCCGTCGCCGGAGGCGTCGGCGCGCCGGCCACCAGAATGATGTCGAAGCCCCCCGCTGCCTCCTCAAAGGTCAGGTCCGCTACCAGTCGCATCCCGTTCGACGCGCGTAGTGGATTGCGGTGAGCGGCAACCAATACTGTCTCATAACGGTCGGCACTGTCCAGAAACGTGTTTGCCTCGCTGAACACGTCCATCGGCCCTGCCGCGTCCAGGGCCTGAACACCCTCATAGACAACGATCGCGACAACGTGTTTCGGCACCTCTTACGGCCTCTCCAGTCAGATGCCGTACTATGCATGTAGTTAGCACACTGCAAAAGGCCCAGTCCGGTCTGTTAATCAACCAACCGAAATGTCCGTGCGTCAGGAACTGGACTTAATTGGTCGATTTTCCAGCCGATACCGGACGATCTATACCGGCCAAAAAAGTCGTCGCGGCGACAGGCGAGTTTGTCGCGCTACTATTGTGATCCTGCCGCCTTGTCAGGCGTCGTCAAGGGCTTGTCCTTCGAGTCCAAAACGAAGAGCGCCAATAGGCTGGCTGGCTCGGTCTCACTCGCGTTCTCGCTGATGCGGTGATGTGAGCCCGGCATTTCGTAGAAGCCTTCACCTGCATGATAGATCTTCGCCGGCTCATCGCCGACTTGGCTGCGGATAGCCCCGGAGAGCACGTAGGCGTAAATAAATGCCGAGGCTGCGTGGTGATGAGCGAGCGATTTGCCTCCCGGAGGATAAGTCACGGTCACAGCAACTATTCTCGTTCCTTCGACATTCGGCAGTGAGTGCTCGAAGGCCATTCTCACCTGCTCCCGGTCCTGTGCCATCACGGGCGAAGCTCCCAGAGCGATCGCCGTTGCTATCAGTGGGACGGAGGCCGTTCGCATTGCTCTTGACAGCGCACTAATCCGATTGGCAGATCCATTGATCAACATCATCGCACTTTTTCTTTAATGTCTCACGCTTGGTTCAAACAAGACCCAGGGCCGAACTGATTGTCACCGCTACGGTTCACGTCCGAAGCCATCGTCACGATATCACGGTCGCTTTAACCTGCTTCTTTCCTTGAGCAGCATAGAGAGCAGCGCCGCCAGACTGATCCCGCAGCCCCCAGCCGATCCGCTCCGTCGCGCCGCCGGCAATGACCTGAGCACCCGCAGCGGCATCCAATACGCTCAGGGCGCCCATTCTGGCGCCAGCGCCACCAGCGGCTTGCTGCCCGGTTATCAGCCCCCAGCGGGCCAGTCGCCAAAAGCCGGACCGGCATTGCCCGGGCGGTCGGAGCGCCGCGCTGACCGAGAGGCAAGATAGGCAAGCAGCTCAATTTCCCACCAACGATTGGGGTCCGGCGCGCGGCAAATGCGCCGAGAGTTAACCACCTGGGAGAGATCAGCGATTCATCGTCGGCAGCCCGCCCGCAATCGCGATCAAGCTCCTGGAGCACGGGATACGTCCTCGTCATCATGTTGAGTTCTGCGGTGCGGAATCCGGGAACGGAGACGCGGCGATCAAGTCGCATGCGTTGGGAGTCTTAAATCCCGGCATGAAACGTTCGCAGACGGCCGCGTTAACGGTGCCATACGTCGTCGCGGGCTTATGCGCAAAGCCAGCGAAATACTCCTGGATAAAGCCCTCTTTGAAATTTGCCCGCGGGTACTTGACCACGATTTCCTCACGCAGCTCCACGGGAAACTGATCGAAGCCCACTCCGATGACATCGAGAAGAACACCTGAGTTGAGTAGCGCTACTTCGGCGCCCATATATCGGGGAATGCCGGGGGTGGTGTGCAGCGCGATTGCTTCCCACACGGTCTGCACCTGGTCTTCAGCAATGTTGTGGACGTTTAGAAACTGTCGGGCGGCATTTGCGCCATCGACCTCAAAGCGTTCGTCTGGGCTCGAAAACTTCTTGATAAGGCCGAGATCATGAAATGCGGCCGCCACGTAGAGGAGTTCAGAGTCGAAGCGCAGTTTCCTCTGACGACCCTGCTCAGCTGCGAAAAGGTAGACGCGGATCGAGTGATTGAAGAGCAGATCGCTGGCGTGCTCGCGTAGGATATCTGTCGCCTCTTTCGCGAGCAAAGAATCGGGAATGACGAGGGCATTGGAGAGATTTAGCTTAGTCATTTGCTTGGTCCTTCAAGACTAGCTTTGGAAGTGGGCAAATCGGGGCTCGCGAGTGCAACGACGAGGCTTGATCGATCATCTCGCTCCGACATCGAGCACGATCTTTCCCTTCGGTGGAGTCCGCACGCGCTCCAACATCAAATGCGCCTCGCGCGCGTCCGCGAGCGGCAAGACCGCCCCCACCCTGGTTCTCAGTTTTCCACCGTCGACGAGACAGGCGATCTCCGCCAGGTCCTGCCTCGTGACGTTGACCAGGAAGAAGGAGGCTTCAACGCCATGGCGTTCTGCGAGTTTCTGATCCGGATTTGACACAGCCGAAATCAGCTTTCCGCCTCGACGAAGGACCTGGAACGAGCGGTTCTGCGTCTCGCCGCCGACCAGATCGATGACAGCGTCCGCGTCCCTAACCTTTTCCTCAAAGCGTTGGGTCTGGTGGTCGATGACCGTGTTTGCTCCGAGATCGCGTACGAAAGTAATGTCGTCCGTCGCTGCAGTCGCAATCGCTTGCAGGTGCGCCTCACGCGCCAATTGAACCGCATACGAGCCGACATTTCCCGCCGCCCCGTGGATCACAACCGTTTGACCGGCTTTGAGCTGCGCGTGGTAAAACAACGCCTGCCATGCCGTCACGGCAACGACAGGAACAGAGGCGGCTTCAGCATAGGTTAGCGACGTCGGCTTGTTCGACACCATCTCAGCGGAAGCCACTGCGTATTCGGCGTAGGCCCCTATAAACCGCGGATTCGTAACGCCATAAACCTGATCTCCCACACGCA
Organism: Mesorhizobium sp. M7A.F.Ca.AU.001.01.1.1; assembly: GCF_004022735.1. NCBI lineage: Bacteria > Pseudomonadati > Pseudomonadota > Alphaproteobacteria > Hyphomicrobiales > Phyllobacteriaceae > Mesorhizobium > Mesorhizobium sp. M7A.F.Ca.AU.001.01.1.1. The sequence continues at coordinate 1,277 of NZ_RZPF01000375.1, read as the reverse complement.
GTTCTGAAACTCCGGACCCCTTGGCGACGATTTCGCCGGAGAGATCCGAGCCTAGCGTGAGAGGGAGCGGTTGCGGTAAGGCGCTCTTGCCCGCCCGGATCCAACCATCCCACGGTCCGACGCCGGCGGCTTCAACTTTGACGAGGACCTCGCCGGGGCCAGGATCAGGCCGCGGAACGCGCTCGTACTTCATGATCTCTGGTGGCCCGAACTCGTGCACGCGCCAAGCCATCATTGTTGAATGAGTTCGCTCTCCGTTATCTTGACGAACGATGCTGCTGGAAGTCATGTCATTCTCCTTGCGCTCGGCTCGTCATGACTGCTACCGCCGATGGGTGGACCTTGTTGTCGAGGACGGCCCTGTTGCACTCTCGGCCGACCTGGGGCGAAGCCTCGAATGTCACGCTCTGCGTCGGCGACTTGGCGCTCGCCGGTGACGCATCACGCCTGTTCGATGCGACTGCCGTGAAGCGGACTTTCTCGCTCGTGCCTCGGTGAGAGGTGCCACGGCAGTCGCATGGTCGCTCTCCAAGGCGATTTATCGGACGGCTTGTCCATATATCGCGCTGGACCCTGCTTTGGACAACGAACCCGATCCTGTGGATCAGGACAGTGGAACGTCGTTTCCTGACAAGGTCCATCCGAGCCTTCGGGGCAGCAGCGGTCGTTTATTTCCAACGTACGAGTTGGGCCGCGTTCGCGCATTCGACCGGCGCGGCATGCGGTGGCATAGCCTTTTGGTCGGCGCCGAGCTGCAAACTTCAAAGGCCGCTAAGTTTCCGCCACCGAGAGCTCACCAAGGCTGCAAGGACGTTCGGACGTCGACCTCGAACGACCAAGCCTTGTGGTGCTGCCGATAGAGGAAGGCGGAGCATTCCACGACGCCCTCGATATCGAGCAACCGGTCACGGCGCGAGTCGTCGTCTGGAAAGCGTCGGCGGATTTTGTGGCCGTCGACGGCACCATCGACGATGACGTGGCCGACGTGGATCCCCTCCAAACCGTATTCCTTGCCTGCGCGACCCGCCTCGGTCAGCATACCTCCGCGTGCAACGCTGCCGATCGATATGCAGGGAAGTCCGTGTAACCCACCTCGCCCCGTCGGGTGTAATAGGTTGATCGGTCCGCTTCTGCGAACGGCCAGCCATGCTCGAGATGCTCAGCAAGATCCGGCTCGATCGCATGGCATGCTGTTTCCGTCAAACATGAACTCCAGGATTTCGAGACGGTGCGGATGGCAGTAGGGGACACGGGCTTGGGCAGGTTCCACTATGGAT
>NZ_RZPF01000374.1:0-6213 GCF_004022735.1 Mesorhizobium sp. M7A.F.Ca.AU.001.01.1.1 | reverse complement strand
TCAACGTCGATTTGCCGGCACCGTTCTCGCCCATCAGGGCGTGGATGCTGCCCGCCTTGAGGTCGAGGGAAACGGAGTGGAGCGCCTTGCTCCCTCCGAATGCCTTCGAAATGTGGGACATCTCGACAAGATTGGTCACGAAACCCTCGAACGAACCGGATTCGACACATGGAACGGCCTGCGGGGAATGTTTGTCCACTCCCCGCCAGCCACGGCGCCGTCACTTCTTGCCGTAATATTCCTTGAGCTTGTCTTCCGGCAGTTCGCTTGGCCACCAGACATTGGCGGTCAGGTCATCGCGATAGTATTTCTTGGCCTTGTCCTGGTCCCATCCGTCGGGATTGTAGACATAGCGCTTGTAGAGCTGCTTGCCTTCCAGAAGGGCAACGGCAGCGCGCACGCCGGCAGCGCCCTGGGCGGGACTGTATTCCGGAGAGATCGACTTGAACCCATCCGTAATCCACTGGCCGAAATAGCCATTGTTGCCCTCGCCCGAAATCGGCGGAATGGGTGTGCCGAACTGCTTGAAGACATCGACGCAGGCGCGCGTCATGTCGGCGCCGGACGACCAGATGCCGTCGACCTGCGGATTGTTCAGATAGAGCGTCTCGCACAGCTTCTTGGCCTTGTCGTACTGCCAGTCGCCATGCTCCTCGGCAATGATCTGCACATGCGTGCCCTTGAGCGATTCCAGGAGGCCGTTATAGCGGTTGGTGTCTTCCGGATGGCCGGCCAGGCCACGCAGGACCCAGATCTTGCCGTTGTCGCCGACGGTCTTCACCAGCCAGTCGCCCATGACCTTGCCGAAGTGCTCGGCGCCGCCCTGGATTTCGGTGGTGTAGGCGTCGGAATCGATACGCCCGGTGTGAAGGATGACCGGGATGCCGGCGGCGACCGCCTTGGCGATGCTGGCATTGGCCGACGTGCTGGTCACCGGTTGAACGATGATGGCGTCGACATGCTGTGCGATCAGGTCCTCGATATCGGCCACCTGCTTCTTCTGGTCGAAGCCGGCATCGAGCAGGATGAATTTCGAGATGCGCTTGTCCTTGGCCGCGGCGTTCTCCGCCTCATGCGCCACCTGCACCGTCCAGGTGTTTGCGTTGACACCGAAGTCGCTCATGCCGATGACCCAGGGCGGGTCCTTCTTGAACGCACCGGCGGCGGTCATGCGCGTGTCGTCGGGGCGCGGCGCCACGCCGTCCATCAGCTTGACGTCTTGCGCATGCGCCAGGGACGTCACGGCAAGCGTGGACGCAACGAGCATCCCCAGGCCGACGGTTTTCAGCAATCCTAACATTGAACACTCCTCCTTGTGGTTGCTCCGGCCTACAAATTCGTATGGCCACGAGACGCTCTCCCAATGCATGCCCCCGTCACAAACCGACCGATGCGCGCAATTCTCCCGCCCCCGAACACATGCGTGTCGAAGCCCAACTTCTGCTGGACGATGATGACGGTCGAGAACTCCTCCGGGCACTTTAGAAGCACAGCGGATTCGCCCTGTCAATAGTTAGTCAGGTTGAATGACTATTCCCTTGCTTGCCTTTCGCCGCTCCACTATCCATCATGAATGGCGCTCGCCGGCTTCGGCGCGCAGTCTGTCCCGGCGGGAAAAACATGCGATCAGTCTTGTGCTACGGCGACTCCAACACGCACGGCCAGATCCCCGGCAGGGGGCCGCTCGAGCGCTATGGTCCGGGTGAACGCTGGCCGGGCATATTGCGTTCTCAGCTGGGCCCTGACTGGTATGTCATCGAGGAGGGGTTGAGCGGCCGCACCACCGTCCACGACGACCCGATCGAGGGCGCCCACAAGAACGGCCGAACCTATCTTCGTCCTTGCCTGCAGAGCCATGCGACGCTCGACCTCGTCATCATCATGCTCGGCACCAACGATCTGAAGATCCGCTTCAACAAGCCGCCGTCGGAAGTGGCGATGGGGATCGGCTGCCTCGTCTACGACATCAAGGAGCTGGCGCCAGGTCCGGGCGGCTCGACGCCCGAGATCATGATCGTGGCGCCACCGCCGATGCAGGACGACGTCAAGGAATGGAAGTCCATATTCGCCGGCGCGCCGGAGAAATCGCGCCTGCTCGCGCTCGAGTTCGAGGTTCTGGCGGACTCGCTCGAACTGCACTTTTTCGATGCCGGCTCGGTGGTGTCGTGCAGCGAGGCGGACGGCTTTCACATCGATGCCGAGGCGCACAGATTGCTGGGCACCGCGCTCGCCCGCGCGGTCGATGCCATCGGCTGGAGCCGCTCGACATGAGCAACCATACCGCCGCCAGGCAACGCGCTCTTACCGACGGGGCGACCTTTGCCTGACATGAGATTCGCACCACCCAATCCCTTGCGCATCGCCGATCGTGCGAGCGGGCTGAATGCATTGAGCGTCCGCAGCTACAACGAGCGGCTGGTGCTGTCCCTGCTGCTTCAGAACGAAGGCATTTCGCGGATGGAAATCGGCGAGAAGACCGGCCTGTCGGCGCAGACGGCTTCAGTCATCGTTCGCTCGCTCGAGCAGGAGGGCCTGGTCTCGCAGGGCGAGGCGCAGCGCGGCCGCGTCGGGCCGCCGACGATCCCGCTTTCACTCAACCCGGAGGGCGCCTATGCGGTTGGCGTCGGCTTCAGCCGGCGCAGGATCGACATCGCGCTCATCGACTTCATCGGCACGGTGCGCTTCCACACGCAGTTGCCGGCGGATGAAGCCAATCCGTTTCCGCAAAGCAGCGATCTGTTCGGCGCGATCGGGCAAGCCATGACCAGCCTGCCGGTCGAGGCGCGCAGCCGGGTTGCCGGCATCGGCCTGGCGGTTCCCGACGATGTCGACACGATGGCTGCAACCCGCAACGGATCGAGCACCTCGCTCAAGGCCTTGCAGGCCGAGATCGAGGAACAGATCAAGCTGCCCGTTTTCGTGCAGAACGACATCACCGCTGCGGCCGGCGGCGAGAGTATGTTCGGCGTCGCAAAGCCGCTCAACGATTATCTGTTCTTCTATCTCGGAGCACGGCTGCAGAGCAGGCTCATCCTCAACCACCAGATCTACAAGGGAAACTCCAGCGCCAGCTTCGATCACGGCCTGATGCGCCTGGAGAGCGAACTGGCCATGCGCGGGCGCCCGTCCGAAATCATCTGGAGCAGCAGCCCTGAGTGGCCCGATCTGGGCGAGGCCTACAGCGCATGGCTGGGCGAGTGTTCCGACCGCCTGAAAGCGTCGATCTCCGCGCTGACCCAGTTTGTCGAGTTCAGGACGGTCGTCCTGTCCAGCTATGCGCCGCAAAAGATTGCCGAGGCCTTGTGCGACGACATCGGCCGGGAATTCCCCGGCATCGAAGCGCTGCCGGCGCGCGTCACCATCAGCCCGAAGGCCGTCGGCGCGGCAAGCCTGCCATTCAGTTCGCGCTTCATGATCCAGTGATCGAGCTGAACCGGGTTGCCGGTCGGCCGATCATGCCCTCTGCAGGTCCATCAATGATTTTCAGGTGACCAGGCGAATCCGCTTGCCAGGACGCCCCACTTAATAGCATGTTAAGTGAACCCTGAGATCGCCATGAAAATCGCTGCGGATCACGCACTCAACGACAATGCCGCGACCAGCGCCGAAGCGCGCCGCTCGACGGTATTGGGCGATCGGATCAAGGCCTATCGCACCACGCGGCGCCTGACGCTGCGCCAGCTCGGCGACATGATCGGCACCACCGCCAGTTTCCTAAGCCAGCTCGAGCGCGGCCTTTCCGGCGCCAACACCAGCACGCTGATGCTGATTGCCAATGCGCTCGGCATCAGCCTCGCCGATCTTTTCGACGAATGCGAAGTGTCGCCGCACGCGGTGCTGACACGCAGCGAGCGGCCGGCGCTGCCGACCAGCGAAGGCTACCGCAAGACGCTGCTGTCGCGCCGGCCGATCCGCGAGATGGAAGTCTATTGCGGCGAGTTCGCCGTCGGCGGCTCGACCGGCGACGTGCCCTACACGCACGGCAACGCGAGCGAGATGTTCCTCGTGCTGCGCGGACGCGTGCAACTGACGCTCGGCGAGGAGAGCTTCACCCTCGAAGAGGGCGATAGCATCGAATATTCGACCTCGACGCCCCACCGGACGATCAATGTCGGCGATACGGTGGCCGAAGTGCTGTGGATCATTGCGCCGCCGACCAGCGGCGCCGTCGACCTCGACCAATATGTAGCCCGGAAAACGCTCGCGCCCGGCCTACCAAAATCAAACAGCGAGCCATCGGAGGGTTAGAAAATGGGAAGCAGATCAAGATTGGCCGGGTTCGTCGGCGCCGCCGCACTGGCCTTGCTTGCGGCCGCCGCTCACGCGCAGAACGCGCCGCCGGCCGGGACCGTGGTGGACGGCTCGCTGAAGGGAAAGACGCTGACCTTCGTCTCCTATGGCGGCATCTACCAGGACGGCCAGGTCGCCGCCCTCAAGGAATTCGTCGACAAGAGCGGCGTCAAGCTTTTGAATGATGGGCCGACCGAAATCGCCAAGCTCCAGGCGCAGGTCGAATCAGGCAATGTGACCTGGGATGTCGTCGATACGGACGATTTTCCGCCCTTCGTGCATTGCGGAAAACTGTTCCAGAAGCTGGATTTGACCAAGCTCGACATCTCGCACATCCCGCCCGGACAGGTCGGCGAGTGCAGCGTGCCGGCGATGAACTACGGCATGGTCCTGATGTACAAGAACGACACGTACAAGGACAATCCGCCGAAGGACTGGAAGGACTTCTTCGACACCGCGAAATTTCCCGGCACCCGCGCCATCGACGGCAGCGGCAGCCCGCTCGGCGGCCTGATCGAACAGGCCATCCTGGCAGACGGCGGCAAGGTCGACGCCATGACGCCGGCCGATATCGACAAGGGCATCGCCAAGATCAAGGCGATCGGTCCCGACACGATCTTCTGGAAGACGGGCGCAGAATCCCAGCAGCTCGCCGAATCCGGCGAGGCCGACATGATCATCATGTGGACCGGCCGCGCCATGACGGCGGTCAAGAACGGCGCTGCCTACACGCCGGTGTGGAAGGACTGGCTGGTCGTCATGGACCAGCTGACCATCCCGGTCGGCGCCAAGGACACCGACGCTTCCTACGCGCTGATCAACGCCTATCTCGGCAAGAAGTCGCAGGAGATCCTGACCGAGCAGACCTCCTACTCGCCGATCAACAACGAGGCACAGCCGAAGGTCGACGCATCCGTCGCCGCCTTTCTGACCAACACGCCGGACCACGCCAAGCTCGGCTATCAGCAGAACATCAAGTTCTGGGTCGCCAACTTCGCCGCCGCGTCCGACAAGTGGACAGCGCTGATGGCCGGCAACTGAGCCGGCTACCGCTGAGGTGACGGCGTGAGCCAGACATCGCATACGCCGACGGCCGGGGGTGATCATCCTCGGCCGCCAGGTGCCGTGCGGGCGCCGCAGCGGCGCCCGCGCCTTGCTGCCTATCCTTCGCTGCTGGCGATGCCCGCCTTGGCTTTGCTCATCGCCGCGATGGGCTATCCCTTGCTGACCGTCACGCTGCGCAGCTTCTCGGACCCATCTTGGGGCTTGCAGAACTATGCCTGGTTCTTTTCCACCCCGGTGAATGTCACCGTCCTGTGGCGCACCTTTTCCATCGCAGCCTGGGTCACCATCGTTTGCGTCATCGCCGCCTACCCCTATGCCTATCTCATGACGGCGGTCGGACCGCGCCTGCGGCTGGTCCTCATCCTGTGCGTTTTGGTGCCGTTCTGGGTCAGCGGCGTGGTGCGCACCCTGGCCTGGGTCATCCTGCTGCAGGATTCCGGCATCATCAATTCGGTCATCAGGCTGCTCGGCTTTGACGGCGTGAAGCTGATCCGCACGCAGACCGGCGTCGTCATCGGCATGGCGCAGGTGCTGCTGCCGTTCATGATCCTGCCGCTCTATTCGGTCATGCGCGGCATCGATCTGCGCCTCGTGCAGGCGGCGCGCAGCCTTGGTGCGCGCCCGGCACGCGCCTTCCTGCAAATCTATCTGCCGCTGTCGCTGCCCGGCGTTTTCGCCGGCGCCATCATCGTCTTCATCCTGTCGCTCGGCTTCTACATCACGCCTGCCCTGCTCGGCGGCCCGCGCAGCACCATGCTGTCGACGCTGGTGCAGAGCCAGGTGCTCAGCCTGCTCAACTGGGGCCGCGGCGGCGCCATGGGCGTCGTGCTGCTGGTCGCGACCTTCGTGCTTCTAGCG
>NZ_RZPF01000373.1:0-6228 GCF_004022735.1 Mesorhizobium sp. M7A.F.Ca.AU.001.01.1.1 | reverse complement strand
AAAGAGAGCCTGCCCGGCATCACGCCGTCCGACCTCCGCGCCTTCCACCAGGCCATTTTCGCTCGCGACGGGCTCCATATTGCCGTGGTGGGTGACATTGACGCGAACACGTTGAGGGAAAGGCTTGACCAGCTGTTTGGTGATTTGCCTGAGCAACAAACCCTCGTCCCCGTCTACGATGTCGCGCCGAAACTCGGTCAACTGGTGGAGGAGAACTACGACCTGCCGCAGACTTCGCTGACGTTGGCCTGGCCTGGCGTGAAGCCTAGCGCGCCGGATTTCTACGCGGCCGTGCTGCTGAACGACATCCTTGGCGGCTCATACTTGACTTCCCGCCTTTACGAGGAGGTACGTCAAAAACGCGGCCTTGCCTATCACGTCAGCTCTGAACTAACCCTTGACTCGCTTCTGGTTACGACAGAGACACGCTCGGACTGCGCTGCCCAAACACTGAGCATCGTGCGAGATGTGGTAAAGCAGATGGCGCAGCAAGGACCGACCGGGGCCGAGCTCAAGGCGTCGAAGAAGCACCTGATCGGCGCCTATGCCATCGACCAACTGGGCTCGACCCGCTCGATTGCAGACCGGCTCCTGGATTTGCAGATTCACAAGGCCGACGTCGACTACAACCAGCGTCGCGCCCGCAGCATCGGTCGGGTGACGCTCAAACAGGTCAAGGCGGCGGCCAAAAAGCTGCTTTCGGCCGAGCCCGCCATTTTGGTGGTCGGCCCGCCGCTGGGCGGCAAGGATGAGTAAAGAAACTCATCTCACCTTCCTTCTTCATCGGGGCTTCTCGTGGGAAGAGCGAATGTGGAGGCCCGTGGGCCAAGCAGATCATGCAGACGCGCGGAGTCGTTTTCGCCGACCTTGCGCGGCATTGGCGGTCCGGCGGCCTCTCGCCGAAATGGCGCTCCTCAGCATGTATGCCGCCTTTTTGCAGAATTCAGTCGCATGCCACCAGCAGGCATGGTGGATGAAGCAAACATCCGACTGCTTAATCCATCAATTGATGAACCGCGGGCACTCAAACTAACGAAACTGCTGTCTTTTCATCGGGCTAGCGTGGTCTACCAGCTGCTTTGCCGAGGCCCTACGACGAACCCACTGGTGCAGAATACACACTGACGGCCTGTCGACCTGGATGTTCGCTGCGTTGAGGAGGAATCCGGTATTGCCCCTGTGCCTGCCGATGATCCGCCGTCTGAAATCCCCGCACCTGTTTGGAGCCATCGACCGCCTGCCGGCACTCGGCAGACCAGTTGGCAATAAGACGTTCGAGGTCGTCAATCCGTCGACCGGCGAAGTTTTGGCAGAGCTTCCCGATATGGGCGTGGAGGAGACACGTGCTGCGGTAGACAAGGCCTATGTTGCGCAGTCGGGATGGGCCGCGTTGACGGCCCGAGAACGTAGCGACGTTCTTTGGCGATGGCATCAGCTGATCATCGACCATGCAGGCGATCTCGCCGCGATTCTGACTGCGGAAATGGGCAAGCCGCTTGCCGAAGCCATTTCAGAGGTATCGCATGCGGCGGCGTATCTGCAATGGTATGCCGAGGAGGCCAATCGCGTCTATGGCGAGACGATCTCGGCACCCTCGACAGACCGCCGAATGCTAGTGATCAAGCAGCCCATCGGCGTTGTTGGCACGATCACGCCATGGAATTTCCCGGCCTCCATGGTGGCGCGCAAAATCTCGCCGGCCTTGGCTGCGGGCTGCACAATCGTGCTCAAGCCCGCTGAACAGACGCCGCTCGTGGCTGGCGCAATGTTCGCCCTCGCCCATCAGGCCGGCTTTCCCGATGGCGTGGTCAACCTGATCTATGCGTCCGAAGGTGATCGCGTGGGCCGTGAACTCTGCACCAATTCCAAGATTCGAAAGATCAGCTTCACCGGTTCGACCGAGGTCGGACGGCTGCTGATGCGTCAGTGCTCTGACCAGATCAAGAAGGTCAGCCTTGAACTCGGCGGCAATGCACCTTTCATCATCTTCGATGATGCCGACATTGACGGTGCTGTTGACGGTGCGGTCCAGGCGAAGTTCCGCAATGCCGGCCAGACCTGCGTTTCCGCGAACCGCATTTACGTCCAATCGAGCGTTCACGATGAGTTCGTCAAGAAATTCGTGGAAAGAATCCGGCACTTGTCGGTTGGCGACGGATTCGATGCCGGAGTGGACATCGGACCGCTCATCGACAAGCATGCTCTGGCCAAGATCGAGTCTCACGTCGCAGATGCCATTGCGAAAGGCGGCACAATACGATGCGGGGGCCAGCGTATCGGCAAGAATGGCACGTTTTTCGAACCCACGGTCCTCACCGAGATTTCCAGCGTCATGGCAGTCGCGCAAGAGGAGACATTCGGGCCGCTCGCGCCGATCATTCGCTTCAACGATGCGGATCAGGTCGTGCGCGAGGCCAATGACACGATATACGGCCTCGCCGCATACTTCTATGCCTCAAACCTGAAGCGGGTCTGGCGTGTGGCAGAGGCTCTGGAATATGGCATGGTTGGCATCAACACGGGACGCATGTCCTCGGAGGCGGCACCGTTTGGCGGGATCAAACAATCCGGCATCGGGCGGGAGGGTTCCCGTCATGGCCTCGAGGACTATCTGGAAATGAAATATCTTTGCATGGGCGGGATTTGAAACCTGCTGCACTGTCTCTCCGCCCCACCGGGGGGCGGCCTGCGGTCAATGCCGCCACCTAATTGGAAGTTCCAAACGCCGTTGACCTGAAACACGGATGCCCGGCAGGAGACTGAGCTCGCTGTCGGGCCGGACATGCCTTGGGAGGGCATAAGTCAGCGCTCCTAGGGCCGATGGGCCACTCAGTTCGTGCGCCTTTTGCCGATTGCGTTGCATGTGCCGTGCCAAGCCAAAAAGCATTGATAAACCGCCGATGGATCAGCTTTTGCCCTGTTGCGCATTCTACATTGTGGGATATGCGACAATGCCCAAGCGGTTGAATCGTCGTGTTGCAGAACCCCAGACGGGTCATGACTGCTATTCTTAGGACAGTGCGCAGCAAGCCGCTACTCGCTGCACTCCAGGCACACCATTTCCATAATCAAGCGGTGGGTGCTATGTTGACCGAGCTGTCGACCAGGGAACGGTGTGAGGCCTCAGATCCCTCCATATTGTTGCACCCGCCGGTCCAACAGGACTGCAGGTCCGGCCTCAAAGGATCTTGGCTGCTATGGCGACATTGCGGTGCACGCCGCTTTCCGACCAATGATGTGCGTCCAGGTCGAGGCCGGCCCTAATGAACCACCGCCTTGGCACCCTCGCCCATCTCATTTCGGCATCGACAAGCTAGACCAGAGCGCACTTGCAAGGCGCCATGCAGTCCTGTCGGCGGGCGAACTGTTGGTGACGGGTACAGCTGCGAGCGAACGTTCATCCACCGACGCACAGCGCGGACTGTCGCTTTTCAAATTAGGAAATCTCTGTAGCCACCATTCATGAGCGCGCGGCCACGCGAGACGGCCCGACGGATGCGGTCGCGCAGATGATCGCGAGGATCCGCCCAGTCGGCATGGACGCGCCGTTGACCGATGAGAACTTCGGCGAGCTCGCGATGAGGTGCTCCGGCGAGCGAACCGTCGAGCGCACGAAGAACGAAGGACAAACGAACGCCGCGCTTTTCCGGCGCAAACAAGCGGGGGGGCAACTGTTGCCCTAGACTGAGAGCATTGAGGCACTCCAGTCCCCTCAGTCGATGCTTTAAAAGCACCGCGGGCCAGATGGCTTGCGTATGCAGGCAAACAGGGTGGAGGATATTCGCGCCCGAGACGGCGAGCTGCAGCGCGTGGTCCGCATTGCGAAGAAGAACATGCTGGCTCTTGTCGGGCGCCAGCAGGACGATTGCACGACAGGGCAATGCCGAGAGTTCGAACGGCGGTGTCGGCGACGAGGCAGGCAACCGTTCCGCAATGACCGGCAGCACATGGACGCACCAGAGCGGACACCAGAATACGACCGAAGCGCGGCCACAAGACTCCGCGAAACAGAACACCCCAGCGTGACAGGTCGCCGGCCGACGCGACCATATCGAGAAAGGATTGGAGAGACCAAGTCTTGCAATGCTGGCGCGCAGCGGTCAGATCGCGCTGGAACGCTGGATTGCGGCGTAAGAACTCCCAAGCCCACTCCCGCAGCGTCAGGCCAGCGGTGTAGTCGTATGATCTTTCATCCCGCCAATCGGCCTGATCCGCGCCAGTCAGGAGATTCATGACTGACATCCCCTGCCCGCGCCTGCGTGCGTCGAAACATTATGCCACTTCGCAAAGCATCGGCGAAGGCAGCAGACGTCGAAGACCCCGTTTCGTTGAAGCGTCAGCCATCGCCACTGTCGGCGACAGAAGATGTGCCCAAATTGCCACCAGACCGTCGAACTGGCACAGCGACGGCCAGCGCGACCTGGAATTGATCCCGTAACGGTCATCGGCTCCTGCGTCGCGATCCAGACGTCCCTTGAAGGCGCAGTAGCGCGGCAGTGGATCGCACGCTGCTTGTCGGCAAGTTGTCGTAGCGGCGGCGCCATAGGCACGGTCATCGGAGGGTCTCCTGCGGCAAGCTTTCGCCATTGGAGGCCAATCTCCCCGCTAGGGCAGCCTGTGCAGTTGCACAGGTGAAGCGGATCAATCAGGGGGAGCCATGGCGGAAACTGGATGATGGCGGCTTGAGGAGAGCGGCGTATCGAGGCGGGTGATGAAGCCTGCCAGTACCTCTCAAGGAGAGTGATACGCCATGAACGAGACTATCAACACATTGTTCGCCTTCGTCAGCCCGACGAAATCGATGATACCCTGACGGATGTACTTCGCAGCGGCGCGCGCAAATTGCTTGCGCATGCGATCGAGATGGAGGCCGAGGCGTATGCCAAGGCGGTCGACTGCCTGACGAAAGATCATATTGCGTCGCTGGCGCTCTACGATTTCCCCGCCCAACACTGGGATCATCTGCGAACGTCCAATCCCATCGAAAGCGTCTTTGCAACCGTTCGCTATCGCACGGTGCGTACCAAGGGCTCGCTATCCTCGAAAACCGCCCAGCTGATGGTCTTCAAGCTGTTGGCCGCGGCCAGGAAGTGGCGACGATTGAAAGGACAAAATCAGTTGCCGAAACTCATCGCAGGTGCCAGGTTCCTGGACGGAATCCAGGTCATCGAAACGAAGCCGCAGAGCGCCGCTTGATCAGCCTCGTCACCCAAATTCCAGCATAGCTCCATCGGAACTGCCAGCCTTCCTTGCCGATCAGGCGCATATCAGCGCTGACGATACCGAGGACGGCGATGGCGGTCACCTCCAGGCCGCCGAGTAACGACCCTCAAAACACCGCACTGGTCGAGGCCAGCCTGAACCGGTATCTTGTGCCTGCCCTCGGGAGTCGCTCTATCCACCATGTGATCGACACCGACATTGCTAACATCACCAAGAAGATCGTCGCCGGGGGTCACCCGCAAGCGGCTAACACGGCCTTCTGGTGTATGCGGGCATTTTTCAACTGGTGTCGCAAACCGCCGCAACGGCTCATCCGCGGTTTCCCCGCGAGGGATTGGAAAATCCGGATCCGGCCCCGATCGTCAAGCGCAAGCGAGTGGTGAACGATGCCGAACTGGCGGCTATATGAACGGGCTGTGAGCCCGAACCGGGCGATATCGGCTATTCGTTCGGCTCCATCGTCAAGCTGCTCATTCTGACCGGACAGAGGCGTACGGAAGTTGCCGCGATGCGTTGGTCCTCAACCTTGAAGCCGGAACATGGAACTATCGGGTGACCGCACGAAGAACGAAGAGCCTACGCTTATTCCGCTGTCCACACTGGCGGTGTCGGTCCCCCAGACGGTACCGAAGACCAATGACACGTTTTTTTCCCTGCGAGGGGCAACGAAAGAAGCCACTTCTCAGGCTACGCGAAGGGCAAGAAGGCTCTAGACGGCAAGGTCAATACTGACGGGGTGGCTTTGGAGAACTGGACCCTTCACGATCTGCGCAGGACGCTCGCGACAAATCTCGGCAGGCGGCAGGTATTGCCACACGTCATCGAGCACATACTGAATCACAAGGCGGCGTCCTTGACAGACATTGGCGAAATCTACAATCTCTATAGCAACGTCAAGGAGAAGCGCGAGGTGTTGCAGATGTGGTCAAATCACATCGAATGGCTGATCAAGCAGGCTGCGGATGACGCTCTGGCGGCGTAGCTGCTGGCATGGGCGGAAGATGC
>NZ_RZPF01000372.1:0-6236 GCF_004022735.1 Mesorhizobium sp. M7A.F.Ca.AU.001.01.1.1 | reverse complement strand
GCCCATGAGCCAGATCCTGACCATCGCCGACCTCAAGGACCTCGCACGCCGGCGTGTGCCGAAGATGTTCTTCGACTATGCCGATTCCGGTTCGTGGACCGAAAGCACGTATCGGGCCAACGAGGAGGATTTCCAGAAGATCAAGTTCCGCCAGCGCGTCCTCGTCGACATGGACAACCGTTCGCTGGCATCGACGATGATCGGCGAAAAAGTGTCTATGCCGGTGGCATTGGCGCCAACCGGCATGACCGGCATGCAGCACGCCAATGGCGAGATGCTGGCGGCGCAGGCGGCGGAGGAATTCGGCGTGCCGTTTACCTTGTCGACGATGAGCATCTGCTCGATCGAGGATGTCGCCTCGGTTACCACGAAGCCGTTCTGGTTTCAGCTCTATGTGCTGCGTGACAAGGATTTCGTGCTCAACCTGATCGACAGGGCAAAGGCGGCGAAATGCTCGGCGCTCGTGCTGACGCTCGACCTGCAGATTCTCGGTCAGCGTCACAAGGACATCCGCAACGGGCTTTCGGCGCCACCCAAGCTGACGCTGACCAACATCGTCGACATGGCCATCCGCCCGCGCTGGTGCGCCGCCATGGCCGGCACCAAGCGGCGGACCTTCCGCAACATTGTCGGCCACGCCAAGGGCGTCGGCAACATGGCCTCGCTGGCATCGTGGACGACGGAGCAGTTCGACCTGCATCTGTCGTGGAAGGACGTCGCCTGGATCAAGGAGCGCTGGGGCGGCAAGCTGATCCTCAAGGGCATTCTCGACAAGGAGGACGCGCTGATGGCGGCCAAGACCGGCGCCGACGCGATCATCGTTTCCAACCATGGCGGGCGCCAGCTCGATGGTGCGTCGTCGTCGATCGGCGTGCTGGAAGAGATTGCCGACGCGGTCGGCGACACGATCGAAGTGCATATGGATGGCGGCATCCGCTCCGGCCAGGATGTCCTGAAGGCGCTTTGCCTCGGTGCCAAGGGAACCTATATCGGCCGGCCGTTTCTTTACGGCCTGGGGGCGCTTGGCAAGGAAGGGGTTACCAAGGCGTTGGAAATCATCCGCAAGGAGATGGACATCACGCTGGCGCTGTGCGGAAAGCGTCTTGTCACCGACATGGGCAAGGACCAGCTCCGGCGCCAGGTCCCGTGACCGCCTGACCACGGAGACACCGAAAAGTTGGCAGAATCCGGCATCCATTTTCTCGACGCGCATGGGCCGGACGGCATCCGTCTCTATGCGATCGGCGACGTCCACGGCCGGCTCGACCTGCTGGCCGCCATGCATCTGCGCATCAGGGCCGAGATCGAGCAGGAGGCGCCTGCCGACTGGCGCGTCATCCATCTTGGCGACTATGTCGACCGCGGGCCGGACTCGAAGGGCGTCATCGATTTCCTGATCGAAGCGCAAGAGCGAGACCCTCGTCACCTGATGCTGGCCGGCAACCACGACATCGGCTTTCTCGATTTTCTCAAGACCCCTGACCCGGAAGGGCTTTTCATCCGGTTCGGCGGCATCCAGACGGCACAGTCTTACGGCGTAACGATCAGTGAAGGCACAAGCGTGTGGTTCGGCAAGGCCGAATCGGCCGTGCGCAGAGGACATCAGGCACTGGTCGAGGCCGTGCCGCAAAGCCACATCGACTTCCTGCGATCGCTGCCGTTTTCCGTGACTTTCGGGGACTTCTTCTTCTGCCATGCCGGCATCAGGCCGGGCATTCCTCTGGAGAAGCAAAACCCGCAGGATCTGATCTGGATCCGCGACGTCTTCCACAACCACCCCGACCTCTATCCGAAGATCGTGGTGCACGGCCACACGCCGGTGCCGGAGGCGGAAGTGATGGCAAACCGCGTCAATGTCGACACGCTTGCCTGGCAATCAGGCATGCTGAGCGCGCTCGTCATCGACGGCGCGGACAAACGCATCCTGACAATGACGATTAAGGAAGCTTGAGCGCCGCGCGTCGGAGGACGCGAAAGACGCTTCCCGCTTTAGCGCAGCGAGGCGGTGACGCCGTAACCGTCGACGGCGTTGTGGTTGTTGGCTGCGTCGGCGGCATAGATGCCGAGACCGCACAGCACGATGGCGGACAACATGGCAAAGGACAGAAGCGCTGCTTTCACGGAGGTCATCTCTTGTTGAGCTTTCTGCATCTGTGCACCAGGCGGTTACCAATGCGTTGAAACGGAGAATTCGCTTCAAAGTTTCGACGATTTTGCGCTTCTAGGCATGTTCTGTATCAACGGTGTGTCGCGCGGGTCACACAAAAGGTTCATAGCCGTTGCACAGAAGATGCAGAGCGCGCGCCTTCTAGGATGGCGGGCGGACACAAGCCAAGAATGAAACCGTTTTCCCCAGGCGGTTTCACCGCCGCGTGCCAATTATGTCACGCTGGAGGGTACGGAGAGACCAACGCTCAGATGGTCGCTACCCAGGCCCGGGCAATGGCGAGGCCAGCGGCATCCGCATCGGGCCCGTTGCGGGCCATTTCGCCATCGAGCTTGCCGGCCCAGTCGGGATGGCGCGCAGCGATGGTCGGGGCAAAGGACGCGCTCCAGTCCTTGACCATCGGCCGGTCGGCCTCGAAATGAAACTGGAAACCGTACACGGCTCGGCCGACGCGAAACGCCTGGTTCTCGGCGACCTCGTTGCCGGCAAGCCGTACGGCGTTTTCGGGCAACACGAAGGTGTCGTCGTGCCATTGGAAGATCGGGAACTTTGCCGGTAGAGCGCCCAGAACCGGATCGGCCTTGGCGTCAGGCGTCAGCGACACGCCGTGCCAACCGAACTCATTGGCGCCGCCGATACGGTTCTCGCCACCAAAGGCACGAGCGACGAGCTGGCTGCCCAGGCAGATGCCGAGCACGGCGCGATCCTTGTCGGCAAAGTCGCGGGTCAGTTCGAGCAGTGCCGGGAAATAGGGATACTCATCGTCGGCCAGCGCATTCTGGCCCCCGCCGAGCACCACCATGGCATCATGCCCGGCCGCGTCATCCGGCAGGGGATCGCCCCTGTAAGGGAGACGCAGGTCGAGATCGGCGCCCGCTTCCGCAAGTGCTGCGCCGACCTGGCCGAGGCCGGTATTGTCGTAGTTCTGGACCACCAGCACCCGCATCGCAAAACCCTGCTGACATGAAAAAGCTGCGACGAGCGATATCATGCCGCTCGCATTGCAGCCAAGATGCGTGTCCGGAGAGAAAACTATGCCACTGCAGAACCGGGTCGATCCGTTCGGCGCCATCCATGCCGTGCCCGATCGCGGCATGTTCACCGGCAATCGCGGCATCATCCACGACCCCGAGACGAAGACGCTCAAGAAAAAGCGCTGGGCGCTTCAAGCCTGGATCATCTGCGTCTGCCAATTCCGAAATGTGCGGCGCGAACCGATGGGCCGCAACAGGAAGGGCGGTAAAGCGGGCTGGACCGAGCTGTTCTTCCTCGACGAGGTGACCGCACTGGCGGCCGGGCATCGCCCCTGCTTCTTTTGCCAGCGCGAACGGGCCAGGGATTTCGTCGGCCGCTTCGGCGAAGCCTTCGGCATCGCCGAACCGCGCGCGCCGATGGTCGACAAGCGGCTGCACAAGGAGCGGCTGGCGTCAGGCGGCAAGCCGCCGGTGATTGCGGTTGAAGACCTTGCCGGCCTGCCGGACGGCGTCGTGGTTGCGGATGGCGGCACTGTTTATGCCCTGCGTAGCGGCAAGGCACTGCGCTGGTCCTTTGCGGGATATGAGCACCCCAACGATTTCGACATGCTCAAAAGCAAGACACTCTCGCTACTGACGCCGGCCACGACGCTCTGCGTGCTGCGGCACGGCTTTCGGCCGGTGTGGCATCCGACCGCCGAGGCTTGACGCCGGCGGCCGGCTCGCTCATTCCTCGGCGATGCGCGCCAATTACAAAATGCAACGTCTGTTCGTGACCGACGATCTCGCGCCGGACATCGAATTCGAGGCCGGCCAACAGCAGAGCCACTATCTCCTGCATGTGCTGCGGCTTGGCGAAGGCGCCGAAATCCTGGTGTTCAATGGCCGCGACGGCGAGTGGTCGGCGGCCATATCGGCGAAGACGAAAAGGGCGGTGCGGCTGAAGGTGTCGGCGCTGCAGCGGCCGCAGCCGCCTCTGCCCGATCTCGTCTACTGCTTTGCGCCGCTGAAGCAGGGCCGGCTCGATTATCTCGTGCAGAAGGCGGTCGAGATGGGCGCCGGCATCCTGCAGCCGGTCATTACCCAGCACACGCAAGTGGCCAAGCCGTCGATCGATCGCCTGCGCGCCAATGTCGTCGAAGCCGCCGAGCAATGCGGCATCCTGGCGGTGCCTCAGGTGCGCGAAGCCGAAAAATTCGACCGCCTGTTGACCGGCTGGGACACAGAGCGACGGCTGATCTTCTGCGACGAGGATGCTTCGACCAACAATCCGCTGGCCGCGCTGCAGGCGGTCAAGGAAAAGAAGCTTGGGCTGCTGGTCGGGCCGGAGGGTGGCTTTTCCGACGACGAGCGCAAGATGCTGCGCGCCCTGCCCTTCGTCACCGCCATTCCGCTCGGCCCGCGTATCCTGCGCGCCGATACGGCGGCGGTGGCCGCATTCGCGGTGATGCAGGCAACGGTCGGAGACTGGTGAGACGTCATCCCTTGCAAGGGACGCAGAGTTCCAGCAACGTTCAATTCCTGTTGACCTGTGGCTCAGGATTTTTCGCTTGATCGTCTGCTGACATTTCGTCCATTTACCGCCGGCGGTCATCCGGCCGCCTCTGAGGGTACCATCATGGCGCGCGATACGACCGATTTCCGCCCGATCGAAGGTGTCGACGAACTCGTCGAGCACCTGGCCGAAGGCAACAAGCCGCGCGACAAATGGCGCATCGGCACCGAGCACGAGAAATTCCCCTTCTATGTCGACGGCAATGCACCGGTCCCCTATGGCGGCGAGCGCGGCATCCGCGCCATCCTCGAAGGCATGCAGGAAAAGCTCGGCTGGGACCCGATCGTCGATGACGGCCGCATCATCGGCCTGGTCGAACCGACCGGCCAGGGTGCGATTTCGCTGGAACCCGGCGGCCAGTTCGAGCTTTCCGGCGCACCGCTGGAGACGATCCACCAGACCTGCCGCGAGGGCAACGCCCATCTGGCGCAGGTGCGCGAGATCGCCGAGCCGATGGGCATCCGCTTCCTCGGCCTCGGCGGCAGCCCGAAATGGTCGCTTGCCGAGACGCCGAAAATGCCGAAATCGCGCTACGAGATCATGACGCGCTACATGCCCAAGGTCGGCACCAAGGGCCTCGACATGATGTACCGCACCTGCACGATCCAGGTGAATCTCGACTTCGAGAGCGAGGCCGACATGCGCCGCAAGATGCAGGTGTCGTTGAAGCTGCAGCCGCTGTCGACGGCCTTGTTCGCCAATTCGCCTTTCACCGAAAGCCACCCGAACGGCTTGCAGAGCTGGCGCGGCGACATTTGGCGTGACACCGACAACCAGCGCTCGGGCCTGCTCGAATTCTGCTTCTCGCCCGATTTCGGTTTCGCCGACTATGTCGAATGGGCGCTCGACGTGCCGATGTATTTCGTCATCCGCGACGGTCGCTATCACGACATGACCCACATCACCTTCCGCCAGTTCATGGCCGGGGCCGCGCGCAATGAAGTGCCGGACGGGCTGCCGACAATGGGCGACTGGGCGAACCATCTGTCAACGCTGTTCCCGGATGTGCGGCTGAAGCGCTTCCTCGAGATGCGCGGCGCCGATGGCGGGCCATGGCGGCGCATTTGCGCGCTGCCGGCCTTCTGGGTCGGATTGCTTTATGATGAGGCCGCACTCGATGCCGCCGAGGCGCTGACCTCGAGCTGGACGTATGAAGAAACGCTGGCGATGCGCAATGCCGTGCCGGAACAAGGCATCTCCGCACCCTTCCGCAACACCACGCTGCGCGAGATCGCGCGTGACGTGATGGTCATTTCCCGCATGGGACTGAAGAACCGTGGCAAGAAGAACCGCGACGGCTACGACGAGACCTCCTTCCTCAACACGTTGGACGAAGTGGTGGCGCGGGGCACCACCAGCGCCGAGGAGATGCTGTCGGCCTACCACACGCGCTGGGGCGGCTCGATCGAGCCGGTTTTCATGGAATACGCCTATTAACCCTCGGATTTGGCAAAGCTGACCGGCCGGCAAAAGTCGCTTCAATCGGAAGTGGAAACAAACTAGGCTTCTTCGGCGAGGATTTCCGGAGGAGACGCCGATG
>NZ_RZPF01000371.1:0-6248 GCF_004022735.1 Mesorhizobium sp. M7A.F.Ca.AU.001.01.1.1 | reverse complement strand
GCGCAATCCGCCGCCATCGAGGGTCTGGAACTCATCGATGCCGAGGCCGACAGCCTGCCCGCGCCGCAGCCGCCTGAACTGCGCAGCCGTGCGGCGCGCATCGTGCTTGGCGCGAGCCTTGTGCTGATCGCCTTCAGCCTGCGGCCGCTGTTTTCCAGCCTGTCGGTACTGCTGCCCGAGGTGATGCAGGCAACCGGACTGTCGACGACGGGCGCCAGCCTGCTGACGACGCTGCCCGTTCTGTGCCTGGGTCTGTTCGCGCCCTTCGCGCCAAGACTTGCCCAGCGCTATGGAGCCGAGCGCACTTTGCTCGGGGCGCTCACCTTGCTGGTGCTGGGAACCGGCCTGCGCTGGTTCGGTACGGTTCCCCTGCTGTTTGTCGCCACCTTCCTTGCCGGCGGCGCCATTGCCATCGGCAATGTGCTGCTGCCGGGCCTGGTGAAGCGAGATTTCGCCGACAAGGCCGCCGTCATGACCGGGCTCTACACCATGGCGCTCTGTGCCGGCTCGGCGGCCGCCGCCGGCTTCACACTGCCGATCGAGCATTTTGTCACCGGTTCGTGGTCCGGGGCACTTGCTGCCTGGGCGGTGCCTACACTGGTCGTGCTTTTGATCTGGATTCCGCAGGCGCTGGGCAGCCGTCGGCAGGTCAGTCATCGGGGCTTTCGCGTCGTTGGTCTCTGGCGCGATCGCCTGGCCTGGCAGGTGACGCTGTTCATGGGCCTGCAGTCGGCACTTGCCTATTGCATCTTCGGTTGGCTGGCGCCGATCTTGCGCGAGCGTGGCTTCGATGCGGCCACCGCCGGCGCCATGGTTTCGGTGTCTGTCATGGCGCAAGTCATCACCTGCCTCGCCGTGCCATCCTTCGCGATGCGGCTGAAAGACCAGCGCGGCATCAATGTGGCGCTCGTTGCCACGGCGGTGATCGCGCTGCTCGGCATTCTGTTCGCACCGACCTCGACCGTGCTGTTCTGGGCGATCCTGCAAGGCATCGGGCAGGGCGGCCTGATCGCGGCTGCCATGAGCCTGATCGTGCTGCGTTCGCCGGATTCGCATGTCGCCGCGCATCTTTCAGGCATGGCGCAAGGCGTCGGCTATGTGTTGGCGGCATTCGGCCCGCTGCTGGTGGGCCTGATCCGCGACTGGACCGGCAGTTTTTCGGGAACGGCGTTCCTGTTCGTCGCGCTCGGGCTTGGCGTAGCCATTATGGGGCTCGGTGCCGGCCGCGCGCTGCATGTCGGTGCGCGGACGGTGCGAGAAGGCTAGCAATAGCGTCACGCAATCCCGCACGAAATTTTGACTGCCATGCTCAGGGAGCGCCTTGCCGTATAGGCTTGCGCGGATATGTATCGCGCATCTGTCGAACGGAGCGAGCGATGACGAAACACGACCTTCAGATCAAGACCAGGGATGGTGTTGCCAATGCCGGGCTTTTCCGCTCGGCAAACGCATCTCCTGCCAAGGCCGGCGTCATTCTCTATCAGGACGCCTTTGGTCCGCGGCCGGCGCTCGACAGTATGGCCGAGCGACTGGCGAATGAAGGCTATGCGGTGCTGGTGCCCGACCTGTTCTACCGCAATGCACCCTACGGGCCGTTCGACGCCAAGACCGCCTTCGCCGAGGAAAAGACCAAAATCCCGCTGATGGCGCTGGTCACCGGCACGACGCAGGACATGACCATCAGCGACAGCGGTGCGTTCCTCGATGCGCTTGCGGCAGAAGGCATTACCGGGCCGATCGGCACCATCGGCTATTGCATGGGCGGCGGTCGATCATTGAATGCGGCTGCAACCTATCCCGAACGGATAAAAGCGGCCGCAAGCTTCCATGGCGGCAATCTCGCCAGCGACGCCGCCGACAGCCCGCATCGCAAGGCAGCCTCGACCAAGGCGCGCGTCTATGTCGGCACATCCGGCGTCGACAGGAGTTTCCCGCCGGAACAGTCGGCGCGGCTGGCCGAGGCGCTCAGGGTTGCGGAAGTAGATCATGTCATCGAGAACTATGCCGGCATGGCGCATGGCTGGTGCGTGCCCGATCACAGCGTTTTCAATGCCGCGGGCGCCGAACGCCACTGGAAGCGCTTGACGACGTTGTTCGCAGAGACGCTGATCTGAGCCTTTGCCTGGCTGTTCTTGCCTGTTGGCTGTCCGCCCCGTTCGCGGTATCAGGCAGCACAAATGCGCTGCGCCGGATGAGTGGGCCGAGCGGGAACGAACAGCCTGATGCAATCCTATGATGTCGTGATCATCGGCGCGGGTGCCGCCGGAATGATGTGCGCCGTGGAGGCGGCCAAGCGCGGCCGTTCTGTACTGATCCTCGATCATGCGGCGGCGCCTGGCGAGAAGATCCGCATCTCCGGCGGGGGCCGGTGCAATTTCACCAACATCCATGCCAGCCCGAAGAATTTTCTGTCGGGCAATCCGCATTTCTGCATTTCGGCGCTCAGCCGCTATACGCAACGCGATTTCATCGCCCTCGTCGAACGCCACCGCATCGCCTATCACGAAAAGACGCTTGGGCAGTTGTTCTGCGACGGCTCCGCACGCCAGATCATCGACATGCTGGTCTCGGAAATGCAGGACAAGGGCGCCGAACTGGTGCTGTCGACCAGCGTTGAGGATGTCCGCAAAACCGTGGAGGGGTTTGTGCTCACTCTCTCCACGGGCACGATTAGGTGCCAGTCTCTGGTCGTGGCCTGCGGCGGCAAGTCGATCCCCAAGATGGGGGCGACCGGTTTCGGCTACGAGCTTGCCGGACAGTTTGGGCTTGCCATCGTCGAAACGCGGCCGGCGCTGGTGCCGCTGACCTTCGACGCAAACACGCTCGAACGGCTGGCGCCGCTGGCCGGCAACGCCGTCGACGCGGAAGTCTCCTGCGGCAAGACGCGGTTCTCCGAAGCGATGCTGTTCACGCATCGCGGCGTCAGCGGACCGTCCATCCTGCAGATCTCGTCCTATTGGCGCGAGGGCGACGAAATCCGCATCGCCATGCTGCCGGGAGTTGATGTGGCGGACCTCATTCGTAGTGCCAAGCGCGGTAATGGGCGGCAGGCGGTGCAGACCGTGCTGGCAAATCACCTGCCGAAGCGGCTGGCGCAGTCGATCGCCGAACGAACCGGCATCGACGGCAACCTCGCCGATCTTGCGGACGCCCAGATCAAAACCATAGCTGCCGCAGTCAATGACTGGCGCATCAAGCCTGCCGGTTCTGAGGGCTACCGCACCGCCGAAGTGACACTGGGCGGGGTCGACACCAACGGGCTGGACCAGAAGACGATGCAGGCGAAATCCGTGCCGGGCCTGTTTTTCATCGGCGAAGTCGTCGATGTCACGGGTTGGCTGGGCGGTTATAATTTCCAGTGGGCATGGTCGTCTGGCTGGGTGGCAGGCCAGGCAGCATAGACTTACTTCCGTGGCTTCGCCCCAGTAGCTGCCGGCGCCTTTTTCTTCTTTTTGGCCTTGTTGTAATCGATGGCGGCACGGACGAGCTCTTTCAAAGCGCTCTCATTGAGCCTGTCGCCCTTGAACACATCGATAGCCCGCCACACCTTGCCGCCAAAACCATTGTTGAACAGCCTGTCGGGATCCGGCAGGCTGGCGCCATGGGAAAAGGTCAGCTTCACCTTGTCCTTGTGGGCGTTGCCGACCACGATGTTGCCGTCGAAGCACCATACCGGGCTGCCCATCCACTTCCACTCCTCGATGATGTCCGGGTCGGCTGCAAGGATGGTCTTGCGGATGTCGGCGAGCGTCTCGCCGCGCCAGTCCGAGAGACCGGCGATCAACTGGTCGATCTGTTGCGAGGGGGTCATTTGGTGTCTCCTGTGCGTCGACGCGTTCAACCGCTGCCTGTCACCAGCGCGCCAGTTGGGTGATCTGAACGAGGTTGCCGCAGCTGTCGTTCAGCTGGGCGATGGTTGAACCGGTCACCTCGGTCGGCGGCACGGTGAACGCGCCACCCTTCGCCTTGATGCGCTCGTAGTCGCCCTTGACGTCGTCGGTGAAGAACATGACCGCAGGCTGACCCTGCTGGAAGATGGCTTCCTGATAGGCCTTGGCGGCCGGGTTGTCGTTGAGCGCGAGCTGCAGTTCGGTTCCATCAGGCTCTTCAGCCGAGGTCACTGTCAGCCAGCGATAGGGCCCGTTGCTGAAATCGGCCTTCTTGGTGAAGCCCAGCACGTCGGTGTAGAAGCGCAATGCGTTTTCCTGGTTGTCCACATACACGCTGGTCAGCTTGATCTTCATCGCTCTTTCTCCTCTGTCGTATTCTTGCGTCTGTGGCCGCTACGGGGTCCAGCCGGGCAGGGCGGCGGCCTGCTTGATCCATTCCGCCATTTGCGCCTCGTCGAACCGGTCTTCGCGGATGTCGATCCAGCGCACATCCTTGCTCTTGGCCGTGCCGCCTGGTGGGATCGGTTGCAATGAGATGCCACTGAAAAAGGTCATCTTCACATAGTGGGTGAATACATGGAAACTCGCGAACCAGCCCTGGCCTTCGATGCCGTAGAAGGGTGAGTTCCATCGCACGGCCTTGCGGACGTCAGGCACGTTGCCCACGATGAGCGCGTCGAGGCGCTCGCCCAGGCCGCGCTTCCAGTCCGGCATCGCAGCGATATAGGCCTGCACCGGGGCGTCGCCGTCGCCCTTGGCGATTTGCGGGTTGCCGCCGGAGAGCAGCACTGGCGCAGCCTTGGCCTCGGTCGATTGTCCCTGCGTCTTGGCCACTCTGCCCCACTCCTACCCGCCGGCACGCTGCACGCCGCGTCCCTTGGCGGCATAGGGCAGCACGAACATGTACAGGCCGCTGAGCAGCAGCAGGAGGAGCGGCAGGAGCGGCGAGTAGACCACCCAGGCGGGAGGCTGCCTGAATGCCATGGTGGCGAAGTTGGCGATGACGGTCAGCGCAAAGATGATCGACAGCCAGCGATGCATTTGCCGAACCCACTTGTTCCAGTCCAATAGTTCCTCCTGTCAAAACAGCCGGTGCGGGCCACCGATCCGCACCTGCGAGTTTCAATCTATCCGCGCCAGGACCTGACTCAGATTTGCAAAGTACTGTCGCCACCCGCTCGTCGCGCCCCGATACGCCTGCTCCTGATCCGGCCGGAAGCCGGACTGTTCCATACGCAACCGGGTGCCTGTGCTGGTCGGCACGAGGGTCCAGGTGACGACACTCTCAAGGCCATAGGCCTGCCAGGTGTAGGACAGTGTCTTGTTCAACTCGACGGCTGTTACCTGACAGTCCACAACGATGCTCACGTCAGGTTGCGGTTCCTTCCGCAGCTTGAAGCGGTGGTCCACGACTGGCTTGAAGTCGTTCTTCATCAGCCATTCCTCGATCAGATGCGGTTGGGTCAGCGCGCGCCAGATTTTTTCCGGCGGATAGGGGATCTCACGTTCGACGATGACAGAGCGCGTTTCGGTCGCAATGTTGGTCATTGGTCGATTCTTTTGAGCAAATTTTCGAGATCGTCGAACCGGCTCTGCCAGAACGCGTTCATCTGGTTCGTCCAGTCGGTCAGTGGGGAAAGTGCTGCCAGTTGGGCGCTGTAATGGGTCTGCCGTCCTTGATGGCGATCGCGCACCAGCCCGGCCTGCTTGAGCACGCCGAGATGCTTCGACACCGCAGGTTGAGAGACCCCCGACTGAGCCGTCAGGGCGCCGACCGTCTGCTCGCCTTGCCGGCACAGGCGCTCGAAGATCGCGCGACGCGTCGGATCGGAGAGCGTTCTGAAGAGGACATCGTGAGCGTTCGTCATCCGGGATCGATAACCCTGTGGCTATTGATTTACGTATAACTGTCGAGATATGGATATGTCAAGCGGGGGTGTTGACGGTCCCGATCCGGCGGTTTCCAAAAAAATCTTTCCATTGCCCCAAGGATTAGCCATTAGCCTTCGTCCAACAGGCAAATGATGGCGATGATGCTGGATGAGAGCGAAGCCTCCGACGCCGAACTGATCGGGCGGGCGAAGGGCGGAGACAGGAGGGCCTTCAGCACATTGCTGGAAAGGCACTATGACTTCGTCTATCGCGCCGCCTATCGCTGGTGCGGCAGGAAGGCCGATGCCGAAGACATCGCCCAGGAAGTCTGCGTCAGGCTGGGCAAAGCGATCCGCGACTATCGCGGCGGCGGCGCCTTCACCACATGGCTCTATTCCGTGACGATGAACGCCGCGCGCGACGTGATGCGAAAGTCCGCCCGCGAGACCGTCAAGACCGAGGCCTATGGCGTCCATGCACTGATCT
>NZ_RZPF01000036.1:0-16249 GCF_004022735.1 Mesorhizobium sp. M7A.F.Ca.AU.001.01.1.1 | reverse complement strand
TCCAGATCACGATTGACCTGCGCCCAGATGTTGTTGAACTCGGCGTCGACGAGCTTCGACGGCGCCTCGAACGAATAAGCCGCGTCGAGCTGGTCGAGCAGCTGGCGCTTGACCTTCTGGCGCGTCATGGCGCCGAACTGGTTCTCGATCTGGCCGCGCACGACGTCGCGCAGGCGCTCCAGCGACTCCAGGCCGAGGTTCTTGGCGGTCTCGTCGTTGATTTCCAGCGCGCCGGGCTGGGACACTTCCTTGACCGTGACATCGAAGGTCGCTTCCTTGCCGGCCAGATGCGCCGCCTGGTAGTTTTCCGGGAAAGTCACGGTGACCTGCTTTTCGTCGCCGGCCTTGGCGCCGACAAGCTGATCCTCGAAGCCGGGGATGAATTCCTTCGAGCCTAGCACCAGCGGCTGATCGGTGCCGGCGCCGCCATTGAAGGCCTCGCCGTCGATCTTGCCGACATAGTCGATGGTGACACGGTCGCCATTGGCGGCCTTGCCGGTCTTCGGCTCGTAGCTGCGCGCCGATTCGGCAACGCGCTGGACCTGCTCGTCGATCTCGGCATCAGGCACGTCGAACACCTGGCGCGTCACCTTGATGTCGGAAAAGTCCTTGATCTCGATCGCCGGGATGATCTCGTAGTTGAGGCGGAATTCGAAGTCGGCGCCGCCGGCCAGGATCTTCTCGGCTTCCTTCTCGTCCTCGGTCATGATGACTTCAGGCTGCATGGCAGCCTTTTCACCACGCCCGGTAATGATCGAACGAGTCGAATCGTTGAGGATTTCGTTGACCACTTCGGCCATGAACGACTTGCCGTAGACCTTGCGCAGGTGCTGCACCGGCACCTTGCCTGGACGGAAGCCGTTGATGCGGACCTTGTTGCGGGCATCCGAAAGCCGCGCCATCAGCTTGGCTTCCATGTCACCGGCCGGCACGGTGATCTTGATCTCTCGCTTGAGACCGGAGTTGAGCGTTTCGGTGACCTGCATCGTAAAACCTTTGTTTTCACCAATGAGACTGCCACGGCCTCTGCCGTTCACAGCCTGCCGGTATATTCTTGCCGGGAATGGCTTTTGGTACGGAACCTGGCGATTTGACCGAAAACCCGGCTCAAACTCTCCCAAACTGCGTTCCAAAATGTGAATAAGTTCTTGTTTTTCCTACTTCTTATCACATTCTGCAGAAGCGGATCGTCGCGTCCCGTCACATTTGACACGCCTTTTGTCACAGGCGAGGCCAATTTTCAACAGTCTTCGCATCCCAGCGATAACCAGCATTCGGGGCCTGCCCCACATCTTGTCGCTGGGCCACATCTTGTCTCTGACATTGACAGAATGATGGCCACATGGGATTGCCGGTCCATGCGGATGTGGCGGAACTGGTAGACGCCCTGGATTTAGGTTCCAGTGCCGAAAGGCGTGGGGGTTCGAGTCCCTTCATCCGCACCACCCTTCGAGCTTCGGGTGGCGGGCCACCCGAAAGTCCTGGCGAAGGAGGACCGGCGCCTTTCAGGCAGGCATCGGATTGAGCTTCAGATGCTGGATCAGGATGATGGTCTTGGCGTCGACGATACGGCCATCGGCGATGCCGGCCAGCGCCTCGTCGAGCGGCATTTCCAGAACCTCGATGTCCTCGCCCTCTTCTTGCGCGCCGCCGCCGGCCGAGATGCGGTCGGCGGGTGAATAGCGGCCGATGAAAAACCAGAGCCGTTCGGTGACGCTGCCGGGGCTCATATAGGGCGAAAACAGCCGCTCGATATCCTTCAAGCGATAACCCAGCTCTTCCTCGGCTTCCTTGCGGATGGCGGTCTCCGGATCGTTTTCGTCCAACAGACCGGCACAGGCCTCGATCAGCGGCTCGCGGTGGCCGGTGACGTAAGCGGGATAGCGGAACTGGCGCACCAGAAGCACGGTCGAACGCAAGGGGTCGTAAGGCAGGATCACCGCACCATCGCCGCGATCATAGGTCTGGCGGATTTGCGTCTCCCACTGACCGTCGCGCCGGCGGTAGTCGAGGACGGTCTTCTTCAGGATGGCCCAGTCGTCGGAGAGGATTTCCTCCGAACGGACGCGAATACGATCTTCCATCCCGGTCTCCATGCTAAAGCGCGTCGCACTTCATGCTCCTGTTTATGCCTGTCGTTCTCCCAAAACCGGAGCCACTTTTGGGAGACATGCCTGGCCGAGGCGTAGCCGCGAACCGGCATTTCGGCAATCCCGCCCGTGATTGGTCCAGAAGCCCTTTCACCGCCTCGTGTCTGGCGCAGGCGCCATCGGTCGCCTAAATAGCTGCGAACCCTCCCGGAGTTTCTCATGACAGCGTCGCTTTTCCAGTCGATCACTCTCGACGGCCTCACCTTCCCCAACCGCATCGCCGTCGCGCCGATGTGCCAGTATTCCGCCGAGGACGGCTCGGCCAGCGACTGGCATCTCCATCACTGGATGAACCTCGCAATGTCCGGCGCCGGCATGGTCACGGTCGAGATGACCGATGTCGAGCGGCGCGGGCGTATCACCCATGGCTGCCTCGGCCTTTACTCTGAAGACAATGAAGCGGCCGCCCGCCGCGCGCTGGACGCTGCACGACGCGTCGCCGCACCCGGCACGAAATTCGGCTCCCAACTGGCCCATGCCGGCCGCAAGGCTTCGAACCGCAAGCCGTGGGAGGGCGGCGGGCCACTGAAGCCAAACGAGGATCCCTGGCAGACCGTCTCCGCCTCGGCCATCCCCTACGACACCGGCTGGAACGTGCCGCACGCTCTGGAGGACGAGGAGATCCTACAGCTGATCGAGCGCTTCGCCGAGGCGGCAAGGCGAGCCGAACGCGCCGGCTTCGATTTCCTCGAACTGCACGCCGCGCATGGCTATTTGATCTTCCAGTTCCTGTCGCCCTTGTCCAACCAGCGCACGGACCGCTGGGGTGGCGCGCTGGAAAACCGCATGCGTTTTGCCGTCGAAATCACCAAGGCGGTGCGCAAGGCGGTGCCAAAGCTGATGCTCGGCGCAAGGCTGTCCGTGAAGGATTGGGTCGACGGCGGCTTCGACGTGGCGGACGCGATCGAAGTGGCCAAAGCGCTGAAGGACGAGGGCGTTGCCTATCTCTGCTGTTCGAGCGGCGGCAATTCGCCGTTGCAGAAATTGCCCACCGGCCCCGGCTATCAGGTGCATCTGGCGGAGGCGGTGCGCAAGGGCGCTGATATTCCGACCCGCGCCGTCGGCCTGATCGACGACCCCAAGCAGGCCGAAGCGATCGTCACCGAGGGCCGCGCCGACATGGTGGCGCTGGCGCGGGCCTTCCTGGCTGATCCGCGCTGGGGGTGGCGTGCGGCGGCGACATTCAGCGAGACAATCCACCCGGCGCCACAACTTGCCCGTTCGGTGACCACGATGCAGCATTGGATGAAGGCGGCGGGCTGAACGGTTCGCGCTCCCGACACGGCGCTGTAGAGCCTTCAAACAGCCTCTGAGACGTTTGGGCGCAGGCTGACGGCCATGGTTGCAACCAAATTGGCTGCTTTGCGTTGCGGCCATGATGGACAACAAACCTTTTGAAGTGCCGGTCGTCGTCGAACTTGGCCACGTCGGCAAATATCGCCACATCCGCAGCGCCCAGGAGGCCGCGGAGTGCCTGATGACGGTGTGGCCGCTCAATCGCGGCCCGCGCCATCGTGATGCCCTCGACACTTGCCTCAAAGTGCTGGAAGGTTATCGTTCGACAGCAGATGCGCGCCGGGCGCTGATTGAAGCCGCCAAGGAATCGGAAGTGCTGGTGCCCGACGACAGACTGCCCGACGACCGACTGCATTGAGCAGACGGACCTTTCAACCGGAGGTTTTTCATGGCGAAGCTGACTTACAAGATCGTCGAACATGACGGCGGCTGGGCCTACAAGGTCGGAGCGACCTTTTCCGAGACGTTTCCGACGCATCAGGACGCGTTGCGCGCCGCCGAAATCGCCTCGGCCGAGCAGCAGGTCGCCGGAGCGACGGACGGCATCCAGTATGAGGACGCCGAGGGAAAATGGCATGAGGAACTGGCCGACGGCCGCGACCGGCCGCAGACAGAAGTCTCGGACTGATTCGGTATCGCGGTTGATGTGGAGCGGTTCGACGGAGCGCCGACCGCAGCGCCGTCCGGAGAGAGGACGCGCCAGCGGCCAGCGGCTGTCCTTGCGGACTAGCCCTCGAACATGGATTTCTGGAAAATCGGCGTGCGCTTTTCGGAAATCACGTTCTGGCTATTTGCCGCAATACTGATCGTTGACGTTTTGCCCTGCGTTAGCGTCCGGGCCTGGTGTGTTGTGGGCACATGGGCCAATAGCGCCGGTGTTGCCTTGGGTGTTCAACCCGGAGCCGTCACTGATGCTTCCCGTGGTGTAGGGGTCGACAGTTGTCTGGTCGTTGTTACCGAACAGCCACCAGTCATGATTGTTTGAGTACCTGTCGTCCAGTGACTGCGCCATCGCCGATGTGGCGAGACCGATCGTCAGGACGGATGCTGCGAGAAGTTTTGTAACCATTGAATCACTCCGTATCTTAGCCGCCTTGGTGCGACACTCATAAAACCCGGTAGTCAGCCGAATGGTTCCTTGAAATTGTCGTGAAGCTGAGGTGAGGCCCCGATCAGCCCGGCCGGCGATGCGCTCGATGGATGCGGCGGTTCGCTCCTGGGCCATGAATTCCGGCAAGTGCCCCTTGCCATAGCACCCGTCGATGCGGCCGAGATCTTGCTCGACCGCCACGTCATCGCAGAACATGGTGTGGAAACGAGTTGGCTTCGACCGAGCCATCCACCTCCGGCGGTCATGTAGTCGGGCAGGAAAGCCGGCGCCGCGGAGATGACATTGCGGCCACCGCTGCGCCGCGCTATCTCAGACCACTCGCCTTCCCGGGCCACTCGCTTGCCGGAGCTTCCCATGCCTGAAATCGTGACCGCCGCCATGCTCGTCATCGGCGATGAGATTCTGTCCGGCCGCACCAAGGACAAGAACATCGGCCATCTCGCCGACATCATGACGGCGATCGGCATCGACCTGAAGGAAGTGCGCATCGTCCCGGACGAGGAAGACGAGATCATCGCGGCGGTGAACGCCGTGCGCGCGCGCTACACTTATGTGTTCACCACGGGCGGCATCGGGCCGACGCATGACGACATCACGGCCGATTCCATCTCCAAGGCCTTTGGCGTACCTTGCGAATACGATGCCCGGGCCTATGCGATGCTGGAAGCAAGCTATGCCGCGCGCGGCATCGAATATACCGAGGCCCGCAAGCGCATGGCACGGATGCCGCGCGGCGCCGATCTCATCGACAATCCGGTGTCGGTCGCGCCTGGCTTCCGCATCGGCAACGTCCACGTCATGGCTGGCGTGCCGTCGATTTTCCAGGCCATGCTCGACAATGTCGTGCCGACGCTGAAGGCCGGCACAAAGATGCTGTCGGCGACCGTGCCCTGCCCGTTCGGCGAAGGCCTCATCGGGGGGCCGCTGGGTGATATCCAGAAAGCGCATCCCGATACGATCATCGGCTCCTACCCGAAATATGGCGATGGCAAGTTCTGGACCGAACTGGTCGTGCGTGCCCGCAGCCAGGAGGCGCTGGACGCTGCCCGCGCCGATGTCGAGGCGATGGTCGCCGGCTTCGCCAGCAATCCCGGCTGATCTGGTCCAGACCGGAACAAAGCACGACGCTGCAACGTTTCCCCGGCACGAGTTCGCCAGCTCGTGAACTGAGGGATTGTCATGCGATTCAAAACCATCGTCGCCATTCTGCAGAACGAGCAGGACGCCGAGCGCGTGCTCGACTGCGCCATTCCGCTCGCCAACCGGTTCCAGAGCCATCTGGTCGGCATCCACGCCGAAACGCTTCCCGTGCCCTACACCTCTGCCACAGGCTTTCCCGACACCGAATTCCTGCAGGTTTCGGCAGATATGAACCGGGAACGGGCCGAGAAATTGAGGACGCTGTTTCTCAGGCATATCGAGGATTCCGGTCTTTCCTTCGAGTGGCGAAGCCTGGAGAGCTTTTCGGGTGACAGCGCGCTGACCGGGATTTCGAGCGTGCGGGCCGCCGACCTGATCATAGCAGCGCAGCGCGAAACGGGCGGCGATTCCAGCGCGGACGTTGACACGCTGGTCTACGATGCCGGCCGGCCGGTGCTGGTGGTGCCGCACGAGGGTCCGCTGATCACCACCTTCAAACGCGTCTTGCTCGCCTGGAACGGCAGCAAGGAAGCGGCGCGCGCCGCCTTCGACGCGCTGCCCTTCATCATCGAAGCCGAGAAGACCGACATATTGGTTATCGACCCTCCTGAAACGCTCGACGACAGCCCGGAGGCCGCCGGCGCCGAAATCGCGGCGGCGCTGTCGCGCCACGGCGCCACCGTCAGCGTCTCGGTGCAGCAGTCGGGCGGCAGTTCGGTCGATGACATCATCCAGACCAGGATCGCGGAAACCGGCGCCGATCTGCTGGTGCTCGGCGCCTACAGCCATTCATGGCTGCGCCAGCTTCTGTTCGGCGGCGTGACGCGCAGCGTGCTGCGCACCGCGCCGGTGGCAGCCTTCCTGTCGCGGTAAGCCCACAGCGATCGCTGGCCCTTGCCTTGCCAAGGCCCCTGCTCTTGCCAAGATGGGGGCTTTCCAGCTAATTCCGCGCGCATTCCCCTGTTTTCTTGCGCGCGATCCCCGCGTGCTGTGGAGTGCGCGACATGTCCCTTCCCGAAAAAGCCTTTCCGGTCTCCTGGGACCAGTTCCATCGCGACGCTCGCGCACTCGCCTGGCGGCTTGCCGGTGCCAACAAGGGGCAATGGAAAGCGATCGTCTGCATCACGCGAGGCGGGTTGGTGCCGGCGGCGATCATCTCGCGTGAACTTGGCATCCGCGTCATCGAAACCGTCTGCGTCGCCTCCTATCACGATTATACCAGCCAGGGGCAGCTGCAGGTCCTCAAGGAGATCACCCCTGCCCTGCTCGCCGAAGACGGCGCCGGCGTGCTGATCATCGACGACCTGACCGACACCGGCAAGACGGCGGGCATCGTGCGCGCGATGATGCCCAGGGCGCATTTCGCCACCGTCTATGCCAAGCCGAAAGGCAGGCCGCTGGTCGATACTTTCGTCACCGAAGTCAGCCAGGACACCTGGATCTATTTCCCGTGGGATATGGGCTTCACCTACCAGAAGCCGATCGCCGACGACCACGCCGGCTGATTCGCAACTACCCTGTTACAGACCAGCAGCTTGCACCGGGGATGGATTTGCTTTCGCAAACACGTCCGGCAGAGCCGGATATTTCGCGAAATCGACGTCTATTGGCGGAAATTGGCCAGGCGAATGAAATTTTTTACTTTTATTGCCGACAATTAGCCGTAAGATTCGTGAGACGGCAAACGATTCCGGAGGCTGGGGCTAGCTTCTTCGATGTTGACGAGGCCAACGACACACAATCATCTGGCCGAAAGGGTCCGACGGCTCTTCGGCACCGCGCCGTGCCGCCTGCAGGTTGCCGCCCTGCCCTGGCGCGACACGGGAGACGGCGTCGAAATCATGCTGATCACCAGCCGCGATACCGGCCGTTGGGTTTTGCCCAAGGGTTGGCCAGAGGCCAGGGAGCCGCTCTGCGAGGCCGCGGCGCGCGAAGCCGGCGAGGAGGCCGGGCTGCGCGGCCGTGTCTCTCATCTTGAAGCCGGCCGTTACTTCTACGCCAAGGCGCTGGCTTCCGGCGAAGAAGTCCCGTGCGAGGTCCTGGTGTTTCCGCTGCATGTCGACAAAGTCGCGGACCGCTGGAAGGAAAAACGCTCACGCACCCGCAAATGGGTCCGTGCAAGCGAAGCGGTGCGCATGGTCAACGAACCCGACCTTTGCCAGATCATCGCCTATTTCTGCGCCGACCCGCACAGCTTCTCCTGACGGGCGGCCACACCGCGCTCTTTGCAAAACGGGACTTGCTTGCAAAGGCTGGACACGCGTTGCCGCCATCGACATGAATGCTTTGCTAAGGAATCAAAGGTAGGATTCGGCAGCTCTGGTATTTTTTGATCGATGGCGAGCCCCGAAAATCCAATTCCAAACGAGTCCGACGAGCCTGAGCGCGAGCATCGTCCGCGCGTGCTCAAGGGCGGGTCGATCATCACCGGAATTTCGAATTCGGAAGTCGGCTGCACGCTGCGCAATCAACACGAAGGCGGAGCCGAACTGAAGATACCGCTGGAAGCCCGGGTTCCCGATCGCTTCCTTCTCTATGTGCCGCTCGACGGCATTGCCTATCGGTGTGAGGTCCGCTGGCGTCGCAATGACCGTATCGGGGTGCAGTTCACCGGCACCGAGCCAAAACCCAGGCTGCACTACGGCTGATCCATTCAGGCACGACGCTTTGGATCGTTGCCGCGTCCGGATTGCCTGGTGGCGACAAAATTGCGATCGCCGCACCGCATTCTATCCCCGTTATCCACATATGTGACACACAAGATGTTGGGGTCACAAAAGCTACGCAAACGAATCCTTGACGGCGCAAAACGAGTCGCCTTTTATAGGCCATGCGCTCCTGTTGAGAGTGCGACCGGAAAGTTCTGAGCCCGGTCTTTTTCCCGGATTATGTGCGTTTTGCTCGCATTTCCGCCTGGTTACGAGGCCGGCGGAAGCGTTGGAATTGTGGGGCGGTTGGGGTCGATAGGGACAATTGTCGGGCTTGAATAAATTGTCTGTTAATACTATATTTAGTGTTTGCAGGTAGGTTC
Organism: Mesorhizobium sp. M7A.F.Ca.AU.001.01.1.1; assembly: GCF_004022735.1. Lineage (NCBI taxonomy): Bacteria > Pseudomonadati > Pseudomonadota > Alphaproteobacteria > Hyphomicrobiales > Phyllobacteriaceae > Mesorhizobium > Mesorhizobium sp. M7A.F.Ca.AU.001.01.1.1. Next base: position 7,521 of record NZ_RZPF01000036.1, on the reverse strand, counting down.
GACGCTAGATAGTGTGAATTTCCCTCGACCGAGGGAATCGGAAAAAAATCAGTTTTGAGGGACCCGTGGGTTCGTCGGCGCGTTGGACAGGCACTTCGCAAGGAGTTTGACCAGCAGGGCCGGCGGAGGCTGCGAAATGGAGAGCCGGCCGTTTTCGAACGCCGGCAGACGGCGGACATGCGCGTTTCGCATCGGGGGCAGAAATCCCTGGGGAAAAGCGCTACATATAGACAAAAGGGACCGGACCAATGCGCATCGAGCGTCGTTTCACCAAGCCAGGACAGTCCGCCTATGCGGAGATCGAATTCCGCAAGGCGCTTTCGGAGATCAAGAATCCGGATGGCTCGGTGGTGTTCCGCTTGGACAATATCGACGTGCCGGCGCAGTTCTCCCAGGTCGCAGCCGATATCCTGGCACAGAAATATTTCCGCAAGGCCGGTGTTCCGGCACGCCTGAAGAAGATCGAAGAGAACGACGTCCCCTCCTTCCTGTGGCGCTCCGTCGCCGATGAGGCGGAACTCGCCAAGCTGCCGGAAGCCGAGCGCTACGGTTCCGAGATCGACGCCCGCCAGGTCTTCGACCGCCTTGCCGGCACCTGGACCTATTGGGGCTGGAAGGGCGGCTACTTCAAGGCGTCGGAAGAAGACGCACGCGCCTTCCGTGACGAGCTTGCCCACATGCTGGCCACCCAGCGCGTCGCGCCGAACTCGCCGCAATGGTTCAACACCGGCCTGCACTGGGCCTATGGCATCGACGGCCCGAGCCAGGGCCACTTCTATGTCGACCCGTTCACCGGCAAGCTGACCAAGTCGAAATCCTCCTACGAGCATCCGCAGCCGCATGCCTGCTTCATCCAGGGCGTACAGGACGACCTCGTCAACGAGGGTGGCATCATGGATTTGTGGGTGCGTGAAGCGCGCCTGTTCAAATACGGCTCCGGCACCGGCTCCAACTTCTCGCTGCTGCGCGGCGAAGGCGAAAAACTGTCCGGTGGCGGCCGCTCGTCGGGCCTGATGAGCTTCCTCAAGATCGGCGACCGCGCGGCGGGCGCCATCAAGTCGGGCGGCACGACGCGCCGCGCCGCCAAAATGGTCATCGTCGACGCCGACCATCCCGATATCGAGGAATTCATCGACTGGAAGGTCAATGAAGAGCAGAAGGTCGCCTCGCTGGTGACCGGCTCGAAGATCGTCAAGAAGCATCTCGAAGCGATCATGAAGGCCTGCGTCAACTGCGAAGGCAATGGCGACGACTGCTTCGATCCGTCGATCAACTCCGCGCTGAAGCGCGAGATTAAGGCGGCCAAGAAGTCGGCCGTGCCGGAGAACTACATCTACCGCGTCATCCAGTTCGCCAAGCAGGGCTATAGCTCGATGTCGTTCAAGACCTACGACACAGACTGGGATTCGGACGCCTACCTCACGGTTTCGGGCCAGAATTCCAACAATTCGGTGTCGCTGAAGGATAATTTCCTGCGCGCCGTCGAGGACGATGCCGACTGGCACCTGACCGCCCGCAAGGACGGCAAGGTACTGAAGACGCTGAAGGCCAGGGATCTCTGGGAAAAGATCGGTTACGCCGCCTGGGCGTCGGCCGATCCGGGCCTGCATTTCAACACGACGATGAACGACTGGCACACCTGCGCTTCCGCCGGTGCGATCCGGGCGTCCAACCCGTGCTCCGAATACATGTTCCTCGACGACACGGCCTGCAATCTCGCCTCGATCAATCTGCTGCCCTACCGCAACGCCGACGGCACGATCGACATCGCAGCCTACGAGCACACGGTGCGGCTGTGGACCATCGTGCTCGAAATCTCCGTCATGATGGCGCAGTTCCCGTCGAAGGAGATCGCCAAGCAGTCCTACGAATACCGCACGCTCGGCCTCGGCTATGCCAATATCGGCGGCCTGCTGATGACGTCGGGCATTCCCTACGACTCCGACGAAGGCCGCGCGATCTGCGCCGCACTCACCGCGATCATGACCGGCATGGCCTATGCCACCTCGGCCGAGATGGCCGGCGAACTCGGCGCCTTCGCCGACTACGACCGCAATGCCCAGAACATGCTGCGCGTCATGCGCAACCATCGCCGTGCCGCCTATGGCGAGAAGCAGGGCTACGAGAAGCTCGCCGTCAACCCGGTGCCGCTCGTCGCTTCCGACCTGAAGCAGCAGGACCTTGCGACCCACGCCAAGGCCGCCTGGGACCGCGCCATCGAGCTCGGCGAGGAGCATGGCTACCGCAACGCGCAGGCGACCGTCATCGCGCCGACCGGCACGATCGGCCTGGTCATGGATTGCGACACCACCGGCATCGAGCCCGACTTCGCGCTGGTGAAGTTCAAGAAGCTGGCCGGCGGCGGCTATTTCAAGATCATCAATCGCGCCGTGCCGGAAGCGCTGCGCACGCTCGGCTATTCCGAAGCCCAGATCGCCGAGATGGAGGCCTATGCGGTCGGCCACGGCAACCTCAACCAGGCGCCGGCCATCAACCCCGGCGCGCTCAAGGCCAAGGGCTTCACCGACGAGAAGATCGCGGCGCTCAACGCAGCCTTGAAGTCGGCCTTCGACATCAAGTTTGTCTTCAACCAGTGGACGCTCGGCGCCGACTGGGTGAAGGAGACGTTCGGCTTCACCGACGAGCAGCTCAACGACTTCTCGTTCGAGATGCTGCCGGCGCTCGGCTTCTCCCGCAAGGACATCGAGGCCGCCAACATCCATGTCTGCGGTGCGATGACGCTGGAAGACGCGCCGTTCCTCAAGGCCGAACACCTCGCCGTGTTCGATTGCGCCAGCCCGTGCGGCAAGATCGGCAAGCGCTCGCTGTCTATCAACAGCCACATCCAGATGATGGCGGCGGCACAGCCCTTCATTTCCGGCGCGATCTCCAAGACCATCAACATGCCCAACGATGCGACGGTGGAAGACGCCAAGGGCGCCTACATGCTGTCGTGGAAGCTGGCGCTGAAGGCCAACGCGCTCTACCGCGACGGCTCGAAACTGTCGCAGCCGCTCAATTCCTCGCTGCTCGCCGATGGCGAGGACGACGAGGATGAAGCCGTCGAGCAGCTGCTCGCCGCACCTGCGGCAGCACGTGCCGCACAGATCACCGAGCGGATCGTCGAGCGCATCATCGAGCGCGTGTCGCGCGAGCAGGAAAAGCTGCCCGGCCGCCGCAAGGGTTACACGCAGAAAGCCAAGATCGGTGGCAACACCATCTTCCTGCGCACCGGCGAATATGACGATGGCCGTCTCGGCGAGATCTTCATCGACATGAACAAGGAAGGCGCGACTTTGCGTGGCCTTCTCAACAACTTCGCCATCGCCATTTCGTTGGGCCTGCAATATGGCGTGCCGCTCGACGAATATGTGCACGCCTTCACCTTCACCAAGTTCGAGCCGGCCGGCATGGTGCAGGGCAATGACGCCATCAAGAGCGCGACGTCGATCCTCGACTACGTGTTCCGCGAGCTGGCGATCTCCTACCTCGGCCGCAACGATCTCGCCCATGTCGACCAGTCGGACTTTTCCAACACCGCACTTGGCCGTGGCATCAGCGAAGGCAAGACCGATGCGGTCTCCAAGGGCCTGACCCGTGGCGCCTCGCCGGTGAAGCTGGTGTCGCGCGTCAGCGGCAACGATCCGAAAGGCTTTGCGGCCCCCTCGGGCGCCCCTGCCCGCTCGGCACCGACCGCCTTCTCCGGCTCCAACGTGCTGGCGCTGAAACCCGCCAGCGACGAAGCGGTCGCCTACAAGCGCGACTATGAGGAGCGGGCAAAGGAATTGGCCGAGGACATCGCCTTCGAGGAAGCGGCGGGTGTTGCTTCCGACGCCACGGCTGCGCTGTTCACCGACGCCGCGGCCATGGAGGCGGCGGAAGCCAAGAAACTCGCCAACGACCGCCGCGCCAAATCGCTGCTCCAGGGCTACACCGGCAATTCCTGCTCCGAGTGCCAGAATTTTACCATGGTGCGGAACGGGACCTGCGAGAAGTGCGATACGTGTGGCTCGACGAGCGGGTGCAGCTGAGCTAATTCACGCGCGCTGTCTGTCTGCTGCCAACAATGCGACTCCGCTCTCAGCAGAAGAGATATGCTGAGAGCGGAGGTCTATAAAAATGCCGCCAGAGCCCAAGCAACAGCACTATATTCCGGAAACTTATTCGAAGCATTTCTTGGATGGAGACGGCTGCATCAAAGTCTACGATACGTGGGAAGATTGTAGGCTTTTCTGCACCTCTCCAAAATCGGTATTCAAAGAGAAATACCTATACTCACAACCAGTTCATGCTGAAGCGCGTTTTGACAACGCGATCGAGAGACTTTTTTCCGACACGATAGAAAGCGGCTGGGACCGAGCTGTGAACATTATCGCGGAAAAGAAACCGCTCTCACTTGATGAAATTAAACATTTCACCGAATTCCTTTTGTCCATGCGATGCCGTGTACCCAACGCGCTTAGATCTGTTATGAGCCTTTTGCGAGACTCTGTTGCTAGGATATCGGACGCAGTTTCACCTCCCGTACCCGAGGCTCTGTTGGAAATTTATCGCAAGACGACAGGAGATGTATCGAGCCAGATTAGAATGCAGGATTTGATAAACGCCGGCATAATTCAAATAAACATTGACCCGCATACCGCCCTTCTTTCGATGCCAAATATCATTCGAGGCATGCTTCCTGTAATGAATCGGTACAACGCGCCTGTTTTTATACACAACGAGACAGGCGTCGATTTTATTTCTAGCGATAACCCCGTGTGCTACTTCAAATCGGGAACACCAATAGGTAAAATAGTTCCATACAGTGTCGGAAATTTTGATGATTTTGAACTTGTCTTCCCTATAACTCCGCGCATTGCGATGTATCTGGACACCCGAAGGCAGACGGATGCAATGCATAGAGAAGTACGCAACCGCCGGGCGATAGATCGCATCAATGAGGTCGTGGCTCTTTTTGCTGATCGCTATATATTTAGCCAACGGGGAGACATCGAGACCTTAGTATCCAACTTTTTCGATAAAGGGCCAGTTCCGGACTTCGAACGCTCGATAGTTGGTAACGGCTTGGTGCAGCGAATAAGCTACAAGATCGGACAGCCCTCCGCTCTATCGAATGCGTGGGAATACCCATTCCGACGATGAGGATGCAACAGGGCGTGAGCCGCTACACTGACTATCCACCTAGGGAGTGAAGTGCGTGTGTTACGCGGTGGTGATTGAAAAGGCGGGAAATAACTTTTCCGCTTATGTGCCGAATTTACCCGGCTGCATCGCGACCGGTGCAACTGTACGCGAGGTGGAAGCCGAGATTCGCGATGCAATTCGCTTTCACATCAAGGGTTTGCGGGCCGATGGGTTGAATGTGCCGAAGGTGTTAGCTTGGCAGAGTGCGTAAAGGCATAAAGCCACGAACCAGACCGGCACTACAGGTAGATGAACTTCACACCCACGTTATTGAGCGCGGTTTCTTTTGGAAAAATTTATGACAAGCGCTATTGGTTTGACGCCTATAGACCTCCTAACAACAATTTTGGTAGTTATTACGGGCGTATACGCCTGGCTAACTTATAAGATAGCCCACTCAAATAAAATGATGGTCATAGAAATACAGAAGCAGATCGAGGTTCAAACGCGGCCTGTAATTGCTTTGAATATCGAAATTCAACACCATACTATTTTTGTTGCTCGAATCTGGAACCGAGGCTCCTCATCCGCCGAGAACCTTAAACTGACGGTCGACAGAGACTTCTATCGCTTTGGGGAAACCGTTGGAGAATCAAAAAATATTTCTGATATGTATATTTTCAAAAACACATTGGCTGCACTCGCGCCTGGCGATGGATTCTGGATCGATCTTTGTACAGGCCCTCAGGTCGGCAAGGAGATCGGCGGCAAAATAGTAACACCTGACAAATTCACAATTCAGGCATCCTATGGCTACGGGTCGCGTATCTATACCGAGAACTTCTTTGTGGATCTTCGAGCTTATTTCTATACGTCCGGAGCGAAGAGAATTCCTGAGCAACTCGAAAAGATAGCAAAATCTCTGGATGAACTGGCAAAATCAAACAGAAAGTAGTCACCTCACCGTGGAACATGTCGAGGTTGATATGGGATCATCTCCCTGTGGGACACCGGAGCCGGGAATACGGCCAGAATAGTTGTTTGCGGCCAGGATCGCTGCCCGGACCAATTTACCCCGCCTGCAACACCTCCAGCGTCTGCCCGTCAAACGAAGGCTCGTCCTGGCCTATCCGCACGAACAGCACTTTCCGCCCCCCACCCTCGGGCACCTCGAAATACTGGATGCCGTCAGGCATTTCGCCCCAGGCGCCGCAGGGCGGCTCCGGGATCTCATCGGGGCTGGCTACCGCTTTCAGCTCTTTCGCATAGGCAGCGTCCGGGCTGAATGTGTAGCGTTTGACGCCGGCGGGGACTCTGCCCCCGGCGTAAGGCGTCGAATTCAATACCTTGTTTGCATCTGGCCATGCCTTCGGCCTGCCCGGTTCAAAGCCTCTCAGCATGCCATCTCAGATGGTCGTCCATGAAGCTGGAGATGAAAAGATACGAGTGGTCGTATCCATCCTGCATCCGCAATTTTAAAGGAATACCTGCTTTGGTGCAGGCCGCCTCAAGCAGCCAAGGCCTCAGCCCGTCGTCAAGAAATCCATCCGACGTTCCCTGATCCACCAAAAATTCGGGGAAGCGGTATCCGTCGTCGATGAGCGACGTCGCGTCGCAGCTTCGCCACGAGGCCTCATCCTTGCCGAGATACTTCTCAAAAGCCGGTCTCGACCAGCCGGCGGTGCTTGGCTGGGCGATCGGGGCGAACGCCGAGCAGCTCTTGAACCGCTGCGGATTCTTCAAGGCAATCGTCAGCGCGCCATGCCCGCCCATCGAATGGCCAAAGATTGCCTGGCGTGCCATATCGGCTGGAAATTCAGCCGCGATGAGGGCCGGCAACTCCTCGGCGACATAGGAATACATACGATAGTTCTTCGCATAAGGCTCTTGCGTCGCATCGAGATAGAAGCCGGCGCCGGAGCCGAACTGCCAGTTGTCTTTTTCATCCGGAATGTCGGCCCCGCGCGGGCTGGTGTCGGGACAAACGACGATCAGGCCGAGCTCGGCGGCCATGCGCCTGTACTCGCCCTTGTCCATGACATTGGCGTGCGTACACGTCAGGCCTGAGAGATACCACACAACGGGACAAGGCGTCTCCCGCGCCTGCGGAGGTATGAAAACGGCAAAAATCATGTCGCAACGGCAACTCGTCGAGAAATGGGAATAGACGCCCTGCACGCCGCCATGGGCTTTCGTCTGAGAGATGATTTTCATGTGTTCTCCACGTTGCGGGTCGGATGACGGTCGGCCCCACCACTGCCACCCAGCGGCAAGCACTTGCGTCCTGCCATCGTATGGTTCCTGTGTCGACGGATCTCAGCGCGGAAAAAGAACATCGCCCATTCCGAGCACTGCGTTATCCCCGCCATATTTGCGCGGTGCGCTCCCCAGAAG
>NZ_RZPF01000370.1:0-6254 GCF_004022735.1 Mesorhizobium sp. M7A.F.Ca.AU.001.01.1.1 | reverse complement strand
TCCCAAGATCGTCGGCAAGCGCGTCTTCGAAAGCCTGATCATGGCCGGCGCGCTCGACTGCTTCGGCCACGACCGCGCGTCGATGATGGCGGGCGTGGAACGCATGATGGGGCTGGCGTCGCTGGCGCAGCAGAACGCGGTTTCCGGACAGCACGACATCTTCGGCGCCTCGCTCGGCGCCCAGTCGCAGGCACTCAATCTGCCGGCGACAGAGCCGTGGCTCGCCGCCGACCGGCTGCACCGTGAATTCCAGGTGGTCGGCTTTTACCTCTCGGCCCACCCGCTCGACGAGTACAAGGCGGCCCTGCAGAAGATGCGGGTGCAAACGTGGGCCGAGTTCTCGGCGGCCGTCAAACGCGGTGCCGCCGCCGGCCGCCTGGCCGGCACGGTGACATCCAAGCAGGAACGCAAGACGCGCACCGGCAACAAGATGGGCGTCATCGCCTTTTCGGATACGTCAGGCCAGTACGAAGCCGTGCTGTTTTCGGAAGGACTGGCACAGTATCGCGACCTGCTCGAGGCCGGCCGCTCCGTCGTCATCACCGTTGCGGCCGAGGACAGGCCGGAAGGCGTCAATCTGCGCATCAACTCGGTGCAGTCGCTGGAGGATGAGGCAAGTCGCATCCAGAAGGCGCTGCGTATCTTCGTGCGCAACGCCACGCCGATCAACACGCTGGCCGGCCAACTGACCGTCAGGGGCGAAGGCCAGGTCAGTTTCGTGCTGATCAAGGAAGAAGGCGAGGGTGAAATCGAGATAGAGCTGCCGAACCGCTACCGTATCTCGCCGCAGATCGCCTCGGCGATGCGCGCGGTGCCGGGCGTGGTCGAAGTGGAATTGGTGTGACCCCCGCTCTTTTCGGGGCGCGGCAATCAGCCGGGCGGTCGCTGCGGCCAACGCCGGCGCAGTCAGCATGAAGCCGGCGCAGAGGAATGGGTCGCAGGCGGTTTCAGCCTTGGCGCGGCTGCGTGACCGGCTGCGCAGGCTTTATCATGGGCGCACGCCGGCCGCTTTCCGGTTCCAACTGGTGGCCGTCGTCATCGACCTCGCCATCATCGCCTTCTTCATCGCGACGCCGGTTCTCCAGGACAAGCCGTCCTTCCTCTGGCTCGACTATTCGGCGGCCGCGCTGGTTGCCGCGGACCTCGCTGCCCGCCTGCTTGCCTCCAAGAACATGCTGCGGCTGATGAAGCAGCCGACCTCGTGGGTCGATGTCTTCATCCTCTTGACGCTGCTGATGCCAACGGCGTTCGCCAATCTCGCCTTCCTGCGCATCCTGCGGCTGTGGTCGCTGTCGCGCAGCGGTTCGCTCTGGCGGCATTTCGAGATGCGAGGACTGCGGCCGTGGCGAGAGGCCAGCCACGCGGTCATCAACCTTTTGACCTTCCTGTTCGTCATCACCGGCTTCGTCTACACGTTCTTCTTTCGCACTGGCGCCGGCCTGGAAAACTATATCGACGCGCTTTATTTCACTGTCGCCACGGTGACGACGACCGGCTTCGGCGACATCGTGCTGCCGGGCATGGCCGGCAAGCTGACGGCAATCGTCACCATGATCATCGGCATATCGCTGTTTGTCAGACTGGCTCAGGCGATCTTCCGGCCAGCCAAGGTGTTGTTTCCCTGTCCGCAGTGCGGCTTGCGGCGGCACGAGCCGGACGCCGTGCATTGCAAGGCCTGCGGCCATCTTCTCAACATACCCGACGAAGGGAACTGACGGCCGGCGGGACTACGACGCCGCCACTTCGGCCGGCTTTATCTGCCTGCGCTGCAGATTGAGCAGATTGCCCATCAGGATCAGCAGCGCGCCGCCGGCGGTGAAGGCGTCGATCTGCTCGCTATAGAGCAGCCAGCCGATCAGTGCCGATAGCGGCACGCGTAGAAAATCCATCGGCGAGACGATGGTCGCGTCGGCATAGCCAAGCGCTCGGGCCATACAGAAATGCGACGACATGCCGGTGAAGGCGATCAGCACGATCCATGGCCATAGCTCCAGTGGCGGGTTGCGCCACGTATAGAGCGCCGGGATGAGACCGACCACCGACTGGACAATCAGCATCCAGCAGATGATGCGTACGACGCTGTCTGTCCGGGTCAGCGACTTGACGGTGACCACCGAGATGCCGAAGCAGGCCGCGGCGCCCAGCACGACGAGATGTCCAGGATCGACCGAGCCGACACCGGGGCGCACGATGATCACCACGCCGATCAGCCCCAGCGCGATCGCTGCCAACTTGGGCCGGTTCAGCCTTTCGCCCAGAAAGATCACCGCCAGGATAGCTGTCCAGATCGGAGTGGTGAATTCGATCGAGATCAACACGGCCAGCGGAATCAAGGTGAGGGCGTAGAGCCATGCCGCCTGGCCCGTGTAATGGATGACGTTGCGGGCGATATGGGCAACCGGGCGCTGCGTGCGCATGGCTTGAAAGCCGCCACTCATCATCACCAGCGGCAGCAGGATGAAGAAGCCGATCACGGAGCGCAACTCCAGCACTTGGAAGACGTTGAGCTCCGCTGTCGTGGCCCGGCCGGCGACCGTCATGCCAAGGAACGAGGCGATAGACAGCGCCATCCAGAACGCGGCCTTGGGGATCGAGGGGGTGGGTGCCATTCGCGCTATGTCGCAGGCCAGCACCTCTGCCGCAACCGCTAGCCAAGGCATTCTTCTGGGCCAGTCGCGACTGGCTCGATGTTGTAAAACAGTCATGTGGCGGACGGAACCTGAAATGGTAGGTGGCGTTGAGTCCCGATGGTCAGCCGTGCTCGTGGATCGCCCCGCCTTTTTTCGAAAACGACAAGGAGAGCTTCGATGAGATCCTTCGCGCAATTCGCGCTTACCGGCGGTCTATTGGTTGCGGCAGGCGCAGCACATGCCGACGAGACCCAATTTCTTCAGTCGTTCAAGGGCAATTTCGCCGGCAAGGGCACTGTCCAGGTAACCACGGATGCTCCGAACGTCAGCGTATCGTGCAGCTTCAAGTCGAATGCGACCTCAACCTCGCTATCGCTGGATGGAAATTGCCGCGGTCTCATTGTGGTGTCGCGGGCCATCAGCGCCAATCTGAAAGTTACAGGTGCCAAATACAGCGGCACCTATGTCGGCTCTCGCACGGGACCGGCGCAACTCAACGGCAGCCGTTCGGGCAATGCGATCAACCTGGGCATTCGCTGGGCCAAGGAGGTCAATGGCGACCGAAGGGCGCAGATGAAGGTCGAGAAACGCGGCGAGAACGGCATGCGGCTGACCGTCATCGACACCGACCCGAAAACCGGCAAGAGCGTGGTGACGAGCAGGATAGACTTGCAGCGCACCTAATCCTCGAGCGGCTCCGGCGGATGGGCATCGCGGCCCTTGCCGAATGTGTAGCCGGTTTCCACCGCCTTGCGGCCGAACTTGTCGCGCAAGGCATCGATGGCGCCCTCGGCCATGGCGCGCTTGCGCGACTGGATGTCGACCAGATCGGGCGGGTCGGCCTTGTCGTCGTCCGAGAGGTCGCTGACGCCGATGCCGAGCAGCCGATACTTCGTGCCGTCGGTTTCCTTGCGCAGAAGCTCCACCCCAGTCTGAAAGATGCGGTCGGCGAGCCGGGTCGGGTCGCCGAGCTGGCGATTGCGCGTGCGCAGCTTGAAATCCTGGCTCTTCAGTTTCAGCACCACGGTGCGCCCGGCAATGCCTGACTTTTTCAGCCGTGCCGAAACCTTTTCCGAAAGACCCCTGAGAACCGCGATCAGTTCCTCCAGCGACGCGATGTCGGTGTCGAAGGTGGTTTCGGCCGATACGCTCTTGGCGTCCTGATCGGGATCGACGCGGCGGACATCCTCGCCGCGCGAAAGGTGGTAGAGCCGGTCGCCCATCGTGCCATAGCGGCGCATGAGGTCGCCGCGATCCATCTGCTGCAGCTGGCCGATGGTGCGGATGCCGTCACGCTCCAGCGTTGCGTTGAACGCCTTGCCGACACCCCAGATCATGGTCACCGGCTGCGCCGCCAGGAAGCCGACCGCCTCGGCTTCGCCGATGACCGAGAAGCCGCGCGGTTTACGGAAGTCCGACGCTATCTTGGCGAGGAACTTGCAGTAGGACAGGCCGGCCGAAACGGTGATGCCGATCTCCTTCTCGACCGCCAGCGCAAAGCGCGCCAGCACCACAGCGGGTGGCAGGCCGTGCAGTCGTTCGGTGCCGGCGAGGTCGAGAAACGCCTCGTCGATCGACAGTGGCTCGACCAGCGGCGTCAGCGCCTGCATCATGGCGCGCACTTCGCGGCCGACGCGGACGTATTTTTCCATGTTGGGGCTGATGACCACCGCCTCCGGGCAGGCTTCGAGCGCCTTGAACATCGGCATGGCCGAGCGGACGCCCTGGATGCGGGCGATGTAGCAGGCGGTGGAGACCACGCCGCGCTTGCCGCCGCCGATGATCAACGGTTTGTCCTTGAGCGCCGGATTGTCGCGCTTTTCGATTGCCGCATAGAAGGCGTCGCAATCGATATGGGCCAGATGCAGCCGGTAAAGCTCGGGATGACGCGCAAGCCGGGGGCTGCCGCAGCGCTCGCAGCGGCGCGTCTGGCTGCGCTGAAGCATCAGGCAGTCGCGGCAAAAACCGTGATCGGGATTGTTGACAGGGGCCGCCATCGCTGCGAACATAAAGAGAACAGAGGCAATGGTACGACAGTGCAAGGCCAGCGACAAGGCTGGCCTGGGGAGAACGCATGAGCACGACCATAGCGCCGCTTGCGCCCGAGCTTTGGGCTGAATTCGAGGACCTCTTCGGCAAGCAAGGTGCCTGCTACGGCTGCTGGTGCACGCACTTCCGGCTGGCGCCGGCGATGCGTCGCGAGAGCAGCCGGGAACGCAACAAGGACCACATCAAGGCGCGCATCGAGGCCGGCCCGCCGCCGGGCCTGCTGGCATTCGAGGACGGTCAGGCGGTTGGCTGGATGCAGATCGGACCGCGCGCCGACGTGCCCGAATGGAACAACCAGGGCAGGGGGTCGGCACCGGTCGATCCTGCCGACGCCACGGATCCGGCCGTCTGGGCGATCTCCTGCTTTTTCATCCGCGGCAAGGCGCGCGGCAGGGGCATCACGCATCGCCTCGTCGAAGGCGGCATCGATTTTGCCCGCCAGAACGGTGCACGGCTGCTCGAGGCTTGTCCGATAGATCTGTCTCGCGATTCGCGTTCGATCGGCCTGTTCGTCGGCTCGTCGCGGGTCTTCGAGAAGGCTGGTTTCGAGAGGCTGTTGGAACGCAAGGCCGGTCGGCCGCTGATGCGGCTGGTGCTTTGATCGAGATTGCCTGCCCGGATGCCGTTGTCGATCTCACCTTGCGGTTGCAGCGGTAATTTCATACCAGACGGACAAAGCCTTTCTTCTCGGTCAAACGGAGAATTCGCGTGAACCGTGCCCTGCCATTCGTGTTCCTTCTTGCGTTGAGTGCCCCTGCTCTCAGTCAGACCGTCGACAGTCAGGGTGCGAAGCAATTGTCCGACGACTTGTCCCGCTATGTCGGCAAGCAGGCGATCGACAAAGGCATTTTGAAGGTTTCGCTGGAAGGTGGTGCTTACAAGATCCTGTTCGATTTCAAGGCACTTGCCGCATCATTTCCGGACCAGAAACTGCTGAAGTTCGACTTCGCGCCCTATGCCCTGATGGTCAAGCCGCGCAGCGACGGATCCTGGGATGTCTCGATGGATTTCTCCCAGAGCGCCTCCTTCGAGTTCAACGGACCCGAAGGCCTGCAAAGCACTCAGTTTTCGATCAAGGACGGCAAGGGCTCGGGCGTCTACGATCCAAATCTGGCGGCCTTCACCAGCGGCACCAGTTCGATGGCCGGCATGACGATGGCGTCGAAGGATGCCAAGCAGCACATGGAGGCCAGCGCCGGCGCTGGCATCGCGACCGTTGCCGCGACCAAGTCGGCGACCGGGGGCGTCGATTTCACAACCTCGCAGAAGGTGTCGAGTTTTGTCGAAGCGATCAATTTCGATGACCCCGAGAGCGGGCTGAAATTCCCGGTCACCGTCAGGTCGCCGGAATTGTCGGTCGAAGCCAGCGGCAAGGGCGTGCAGACCAAGCCATTGCTCGATCTCCTGGCATTTGCTGTGGCCAACGAGGACGAGGCGACGCTGAAGGCCAACCAGGCGCAGCTCAAATCGCTTTTGTTCGCCGCCTTACCGCTTTGGCAGCGTATCGACGGGACCTATGGTTTCAAGGATTTCGCGGTGGAAAGCCCGGTCGGCAATTTCGGCGCCACCCAGCTC
>NZ_RZPF01000369.1:0-6258 GCF_004022735.1 Mesorhizobium sp. M7A.F.Ca.AU.001.01.1.1 | reverse complement strand
CAACCTTGCGATCGCCTCGCGCACCACGTTGCGGCTGACGCCGAAGGTCGTCGCCAGCGCCTGCTCGGTCGGCAGCTGGTCGCCGGGCTTGAGGCGCCCCTGCGCGATCTCGCGCGAGATGGAACTCGCCACCAGGGTGGAGAGATGCGGACCGCGATTGACCTTGTCGAGTTTCAGCGTCATCGCTCACCTATAGTCGACGGCGGATGCGGACGCCAGAATGCGGCCGTTGCTCAGGATATGGCGCGGATCGAATGCCTCCTTGATGCCTGCAGCAAGGTCGAGCGTCACCGGATCGATCCGTTCGAGAAACGCCTTCTGCTTGACCCGTCCGATGCCGTGCTCGGCGCTGATCGAGCCGCCATAGCGGTCGACGACGGCAAAGATCTCCGCCTCGGCCTGCTCGAACAGATGCTCGATCGCTTCAGCGCCCATGCCTTCCGGCGGCACCACATTGAGATGGATGTTGCCGTCGCCGACATGGCCGTAGGTGACGGCCAGCGCATCCGGGCGCGCCCGCTGCAATTCGAACAGCGCGTCGGTGACGAAATCGGCGAGCTTCGAGATCGGCACCGAAACGTCGGTGCGCAGGTAGCGGCCGCCGCGGCCCTGCCGCTCGACCATGATCTCACGATAGAGCCACAGCCGCTCGGCCTGAGCCCGCGTCGAAGCGACGATGCCATCCTCGACGATATCGGCGACGCCGCCGAGAAAACCGAGAAGCATGGCGGAGAGGTCGATCAGCCCGCCGGAGGACACCTCGATCAGCACATAGGCCGGGTAGGGCTTGTTGAGCGGATCGGCAAAATCCTTGCCCTCGCGCATGGTGATCTCGATGCCGCCGCGCAGGATCAGTTCGAACGCGGTCAGCAGGTCGCTGCAGTCGCGCCGCGCCCGCGCATAGAGCGCCATCGCGTCCTCGACCGAGCGCAAGCCCACCAACGCGGTCTCGATCTGCGTCGGCTTGGGGAACAGCTTCAGCGCGGCAGCGGTGACGATGCCGAGCGTGCCTTCCGAGCCGATGAAGACCTGCTTGAGGTCGTAGCCGCGATTGTCCTTGCGCAGCACCTTCAGCCCGTTCCAGATGCGGCCGTCGGCCAGTACCACTTCGAGCCCGAGCACCAGGTCGCGCGTCATGCCGTAGCGCAGCACGTTGAAGCCGCCGGCATTGGTGGCGACATTGCCGCCGATGCGGCAGCTGCCTTGCGCGCCGAAGGTGATCGGCAGCAGGCAGTCGCTCTCCTCGGCGGCGCGCTTGGCCTCCTCGAGGATGCAGCCGGCCTCGACCACCATGGCGAAGTCGATCGGGCTGATCGAGCGGATCCGGTTCATGCGCTCCAGCGAGATGACGATCTCGCCGCCATCCGCCGCCACCGCCGCACCGACGAGGCCGGTCAGGCCGCCTTGCGGCACGACGGGGATGCGTTCGGCATGGCAGTGCCGCATCAGCGCCGACATCTCCTCGACCGAGGCCGGACGCGCCACCGCCAGCGGGCGGCCGAAATGGTCGCCCGACCAGTCGCGGCTGTAGCGCGCCAGATCCTCATCCGCGGTCAGCAGCCCACCATTCGGCAGCACGCCGGCCAGGGCAGCGATCAGCGATGCGGAGGTGGGCGGCACGGCATTCATGAATGGACTCTGGACCCCTGGGAAAAACGACTGGACAACCACCGTTCTTGTCGTGTTATCATACAACCCTGATTTAGAACATCAAGTGAGGCCACGTCCCGACCCGCCGTTTGATGTGGATGGTCAGACCCGCAAATCACCCAATTCGGAGGACTTACCCAATGAGCGACGCCCCGGGCTTTCGCTATATGCACACCATGATCAGGGTGCTCGACCTCGACAAGTCGATCGCCTTCTACACCGAGGTTCTCGGCATGACATTGCTGCGCCGCGACGACTATCCCGGCGGCAAGTTCACCAACGCCTTTGTCGGCTATGGGCCGGAGGACAAGGAGGCCGTCGTCGAGCTGACGCTGAACTGGGGCAGGGAAGAGCCCTACGAGATCGGCACCGGCTTCGGCCACCTGGCGCTCGGCGTCAACGACATCTACGCCGTCTGCGCCGAACTCGAAAAGCGCGGCGCCAAGATCCCGCGCAAGCCCGGACCGATGCAGCATGGCACCACCCATATTGCTTTCGTCGAAGACCCGGACGGCTACAAGATCGAGCTGATCGGCCTCGACACGATGTGATCTGACCAAGCGGGGTCGCATCGGGCTTGTGATGCGACCCCGTCCTGTCCGCGCTGGCTTGGGAGGCGGTGCGGATCGAGCTGTCACTTGATGACCGCGATCTTGCTGCGGTCGATGGTGATGGCGACGGCGGCGATGAGTACCGCGCCGAACACCATGTTTTCCAGGAAAATATTGACGCCGACGAAGGTCATGCCGATGCGCACGATCGAGATGATCAGCGCGCCGACCGCGGTCCGCGCCACGCCGCCCAGTCCGCCGGTGATGGCGGTGCCGCCGACAATGACGGCGGCGATGGCCGGCAAGAGCAATTGATTGGCAAGCACCGGCGAGCCGCTCGACAGTCTTGCCGCCAGCACCACGCCGGCGACAGCCGCCAGCATGCCTGAAGCGGCGAAGGCGATGATCTTGGTGCGGTCGACATTGATGCCCGCCGCCCAGGCGGCCGGTTCGCCGGCGCCGACGGCAATCGCCTGGCGGCAAAAGCGCGTGTAGCGTAGCGCCAGAAAGGCGGCGATGCCGATGACCGCCGAGATCAGCACCACCACCGGCACCCCGGCGACCGTGGCGTTGATCCAGGCGGTGTTTTCGCGGCCCGCTTCCTCGATGGTGATGGCGCGACCGTTGGAGACCCAGAGCGCCAGGCCGGTGACGACGCCGCCGGTGGCGAGCGTCGCCACGAAGGACGGCACGCGCAGCTTGACATGGACGATGCCGCTCAATGTGCCGAAGGCAAGCCCGGACAGGATCGCCACCGGGAACGCGGCAAGCCCTAGCGAAGGCAGCAACTGCGCCAGGATGACGCTCGCCAGCGAGGCGACCGCCTGGATCGACAGGTCGATGCCGCCGAGCAGAATGGCGAAGGTGACGCCGGTCGCCAGGATGAACAGCACGGCGGTGTTGGCGAAGAGCAGCGCTACGGTCTCGCCGGTCAGGAAGCCGGGCGCGGCGAGTTCGATGATCAGCAAAAGCGCGACCAGCAGGACCAGGGGAATGGCGCCCTGCGTCCACTTGCCTTCGAACACCTGCCTGATGGAAAAACCTTCACTCATCGGTTCATACCATCGCTCGCAGTAGATCAACCTGGTTCGGCTTCTTGCCCGGGGTGGCGTCGAAGCGCGCGGTGATTTCGCCGTCGCGCATCACCAGCACCTGGTGCGACAGGCCGATCGTCTCTTCCAGCGTGTCGGAAATCAGAAGGATCGCCACGCCTTGCGCGGAGAGATCGCGGACCAGTTCGTAAACCTCTTCCTTGGCGCCGACATCGAGGCCGCGCGTCGGGTGATCGAGCACCAGGATGCGCGAGCCCGCCGTCATCCAGCGCGCCAGCACCACCTTCTGCTGGTTGCCGCCGCTGAGCTTGCGGCAGGCGGCATCGGGGCCGGGCGCCTTGATGCGCAGCCGCTTGATCCAGTCGGCGGCGAGCCGGCGCTCCTTGCCATAGTCGATGGCGCCATGGCGCATGACGCTGGAGAGATCGGCCAGCGAAATGTTCTCGGCGATCGACAGGAACATCACCAGGCCTTCGAGCCTGCGCTCGCGCGGCACATAGCCGATCCCCTTGCGCACCGCCGGCTCCGGCGAGGCGAAGCGCACGGCGTCACCGGCGATTTTCATTTCGCCGGCATCGTGCTGCAGGAAGCCGCCGATGGTGCGCGTGACTTCTTCGCGGCCGGAGCCGACGACGCCGGCAATGCCGACGATCTCGCCGGCCCTGATTTTCAGGTCGACACCGTGATAGGCACCGTTCGCGCCCAGTCCCCTGGCCTCGACCATGACCGTGTCGCGCGGCGCCTGCTGGCGAGCCTCGCGGTAATATTCGGCCTGCAGGCCGCGCCCGACCATGATCTCGTGCAGCTCCGGCGCGGTGACCTCGGCCGCGCGGTGTTCGGCGACGACCGCGCCGTCCTTCATCGTGTAGACGCGGTCTGATATCGCCAGCACCTCGTCGAGACGGTGCGAGACGAAGACGAAGCTGGCGCGCGATTTGAGCGAGCGCACGCGCGCGAACAGCACTTCGATATCGGCGGCGTTGAGCACCGAGGTCGGCTCGTCGAGCAAAATGAGCAACTGCCGTTCGACCACTTCCTCCAATGTCAGCGCCTTGGCCAGCTCGACCATCTGGCGCGCCGCGAAGGTGAGTTCGGAGGTGCGCGCCGTGACATCGATGTCGATGCCGATCTTGGCCAACTGCCGGCGCGCCGCCGCGTTCATGGCGCGCCAGTTGACGATGCCGAAGCGGGTGAAGCGATCCTCCTCGCCGAGATAGATGTTTTCGGCGACGGTCAGATTGAGCACCAGCGACTGTTCCTGGAACACCATGCCGATGCCGTGCCGTGCCGCGTCGCGCGGACTGCGCATGCGCAGCTGTTCGCCGTCCAGCGTCAGGCTGCCGCCATCCGGCCGGTAGCTGCCGGCCAGCACGCGCATCAGCGTCGACTTGCCGGCGCCGTTCTCGCCGATCAGGCCTACCACCTCGTTCGGCCGGACTTCGATCGAAACGTCGCGCAGCGCCTGGACGCCGGGAAAGTTCTTGATGATGCCGGATGCGTTCAGCATGGCGCTCACTTGACGATCCTGAGGCGAACGCGATCGAGCGACAGCGCCACCGCGGCGATGATCATCAGGCCCTGCACGGTCTGCTGGATATAGGGCGAGATGCCGAGCAGGATCATGCCATTGGCCAGCACGGTGACGATCAGCACGCCGATCAGCGTGTTGACGACGCCGCCTTCGCCGCCGGTGAGCGCCGTGCCGCCGACGACGACGGCGGTGACCGCTGCGAACAGCCTGCCGTCACCGATGACGGCATGCGACTGGCCAAGCTGGGCAGCGGCAAGCACGCCCGATATGCCGAAGAAGAAACCGGCCAACGCAAAGGCGGTGATGCGCACACGCACCACGTTGACGCCGGAGAGCTTGGCGACATCCTCATCACCGCCGATCGCCAGAATGTGGCGCCCGAGCTTGGTGTGGTACTGAATGACGGCGGCGAGCAGGAAAGCGCCAAAGGCGACCCAGACTGCCACCGGCAAGCCCAGGAAACGGTGCAGTGCGAGGTCGCGGATCGAGGCGTCGTTGAGCCGGATCGCCGAGCCGCCCAGCATATAGACTGACAGGCCAAGGCCGATGAACCACATGCCGAGCGTCGCCATGAAGGAGGGGATGCGCAGCATGGTCTGGACGAGGCCGCTGACGAACCCCATCGCGGTGCCGGCGACAATTGCGGCGAGCACCGCCCACCAGCCATAGTCATTGGCGTTCGCGTCATTGGCGGCGAGCAGCACCACCACCATGGCCGACACCGACAGCGTGCCCTCCACGGAGAGGTCGATGCTGCCCATCAGGATGATGAAGGTCAGCCCCATGGCCAGCGTCAGCGGCACGGCGGCCGAATTGGCAAGCCGCACCAGGTTGCGCAACTCGATGAAATTGGGATTGGCGATGGCGATCAGCACGCAGAGCACGATCAGCACCGCCAGCGGCGCCAGGCTGCGCCAGCGCCTGCCACCGAACACGGTGGCGATGCGGCCGGGGAGAACTGTCATAAGCGTCGTCCGCTCGATGTCCGAAACGGACTTCAGGGGTTCTGTATGGATTGTCAAGAAACCGCTTCCCGTCTGCTGATGACAGCCGTCGCGACGAGGGGATCGCGACGGCTGCGGGAGGAAGCGGGCCACCAGGGAGATGCGGCCCGCTCCGGTTGATCAGGTGCGGATGGCTCCAGTCACCCGGCCCCACAGATCGTTCCAGTCGATCTCCGGCTTGGAATCGACATTGGTCTTGTAATATTCCTCGACATTGTCATGCGAGATCAGCACCGCCTTGCCGTAGAACTCGCGGTGTTCCGGCGGCTCCTTGGTCGGATCGAACTTGCCGATCTTGGCGTTGTAGCCGATGGCGAGACCCATGCCGCCCTGCCAGAACGGATCGGACGTAACGGTGCAGGCGAACTCGCCCGTGCGCACCGCGTCGACCGCCGTATTGATGCCGTCGACGCCGACGATCGGCACCTTGCCGGCAAGGTTCTCGGCGCGCAGCGCTTCGAGTGCACCGG
>NZ_RZPF01000368.1:0-6279 GCF_004022735.1 Mesorhizobium sp. M7A.F.Ca.AU.001.01.1.1 | reverse complement strand
ACGCCGCGCGACTTCATGCCGACGAAGCGGTTCTCGACCAGGTCGAGCCGGCCGATGCCATTGTCGCGGCCGAGATCGTTGAGCGCCGCCAGCATGGTTGCCGGCGACAGCTTCTTGCCGTTGAGCGCGATCGGGTCGCCCTTCAGGAACTCGATCTCGATCTCGGTGACCTTGTCGGGCGCATCCATCGGCGAAACGGTGCGCTGGTGGACGAATTCCGGCGGCTCGCTCCATGGATCTTCCAGAACCTTGCCCTCGGAAGAGGAGTGCAGCAGGTTGGCGTCGACCGAGAACGGCGCCTCGCCCTTCTTGTCCTTCGGCACGGGGATCTGGTGCTGTTCGGCAAAGTTCATCAGGTCGGTGCGCGACTTGAACGACCAGTCGCGCCACGGCGCGATGACCTTGATGTCGGGGTTCAGTGCGTAAGCCGAGAGCTCGAAGCGAACCTGATCGTTGCCCTTGCCGGTGGCGCCATGCGCGATCGCATCGGCGCCGGTTTCCCGGGCTATATCGACCAGATGCTTGGAGATCAGCGGCCGGGCGATCGAGGTGCCGAGCAGATAGGTGCCTTCATAGACGGTGTTGGCGCGGAACATCGGGAAGACGAAGTCGGCGACGAATTCCTCGCGCACATCGACGATACGGATGTCCTTGATGCCCATCATCTCGGCCTTGCGGCGCGCCGGTTCCAGCTCTTCACCCTGACCGAGATCGGCGGTGAAGGTGATGACCTCGGCGCCGAACTCGGTCTGCAGCCATTTCAGGATGATGGATGTGTCGAGACCGCCGGAATAGGAGAGCACGACTTTCTTGATGTCTTTGGTTTTGGACATTTTTACCCCGTCGGTGGCGGACGCCCCAGCCTGGGCGTCACAGATTGTCGCAGCGCCTTTTAGCAGGAACGGCAGAGCGAGCAAGCACGCGTGCATGCATGGCTTCTGGTCCAGCGCATGGCGGGAGCGCGATGCCTGGGCCGTGGCGTTTTGGCGGGACCGTGCCATGGCGCCCCGCATCGCAGCACTAAGAAGATGCAGTTCAGCACGGAGCGCGGTCTATCCGCGCGACGGGGCCGACCGCGAGCGGTTGGTCAGCAACGCCGACCTTGCCATGTACCGGGCGAAGAACGACGTGACGCGAGCCGTCTGCTTCTACGAATCCGCCATGGACGAGACGGCGCGGGCGCGCCGCGCCTTGGCCACCGACCTTCGCCAGGCGATCGACCGCGGCGAGCTTTCGCTTCACTATCAGGTGCAGACCTCGGTCCCGACCGGCGCCACCTGCGGCTACGAAGCGCTGCTGCGCTGGACCCATCCCGTGCATGGCATGATCCCGCCCGCCGAATTCATCCCGATTGCCGAAGAGAACGGCTCGATCATGGCGATCGGCGAATGGGTGCTGCGGACCGCGTGCCGGCAGGCGGCCTCGTGGGGCAATGGCCACAAGATCGCGGTCAATTTGTCGCCGGTGCAGTTCGCCCATGCCGATCTCGCCAAGCTCGTCCATCAGATCCTGATCGAGACCGGGCTGTCGCCGAAACGGCTGGAGCTGGAGTTGACCGAATCGACGATCGTCGCCGACAAGGTGCGCACGCTGCATGTCCTGCGCCAGGTCAAGGCGCTTGGGGTGACGATCGCGATCGACGATTTCGGCACCGGCTATTCATCGCTCGATACGCTGCGCTCGTTTCCCTTCGACAAGATCAAGCTCGACCGCTCATTCATGGCCGATGTCGAGCGAAGCCCGCAGGCCAAGGCCATCATCCGGGCGGTGCTGACGCTGGGCCGCAGCCTCGACATTCCGGTGCTCGCCGAAGGCGTCGAGACACATGTCCAGCTCACCATCCTGCAGGTCGAAGGCTGCAATGAGGCGCAAGGCTATTTTCTCGGCCGGCCCAAGCCGATCGACCAGATCACCGGGGACACCGATGTCCGCAACGATCGACTCTTCGCGGAGGAGCCAGCGAGGATACGGCTGAGCAGGCAGGCATAGGACTGCCGCGGCCGGCGCCCAGCGAATGCCGTGCAGACGCCTGCTGGATCGAGATCGGATCGCTGCTGTGTCTGGCGTCGACATGGCGCATCCTGTATAGGCCTCCCAATTCCCCGGGGCCGCTCATGTCGTTCATTCCAGACACCACCACGCTGATCCAGTTCGCCATCGCCACGGTCATCCTGGCGATCACGCCGGGGCCGGACATGACCCTGTTCGTCTCGCGCACGCTGAGCCAGGGCCGTGCCACCGGCTTTGCCTCGATGGCCGGCGCGCTGTGCGGCACGCTGATCCACACCACGCTGGTGGTGGTCGGCGTCTCGGCGCTGATCGTCGCCTCGCCGATGGCATTCTTCGTGCTGAAGATCTTCGGCGCCGGCTATCTCGTCTTCCTGGCCTGGCAGGCAATCACCAGGGGCTCGGCCTTTTCGCCGGAGAAGAAGACGGGACCCGAGATTTCGCTGTTGCGCAGCTGGGCGGCGGGCCTCGGCGTCAATCTGCTCAACCCGAAGATCATCCTGTTCTTCATGACCTTCCTGCCGCAGTTCGTCTCCGCACATGATCCGAACGCACCGGGAAAGCTGTTTTTCCTGGGCACGATGTTCATCGTGCTGTCGGTCCCGGTGACGGTGCCGATGGTGCTGGCGGCGGAAAAGTTTTCGGCGGCGATGAAGGCAAGCCCGCGCGTTACGCGGGTGGTCGACTATCTGTTTGCCGGCGTGTTCTCCGCCTTCGCCCTCAAGATCCTGACGGCCCAGGCGAAGTAGGCGCCGTCATCCTGTCCGGCCATCCTCTTTTGATTCTGGTTCGCCTTGCCACCAGCTTGCGGCCCAGCGCCCGGCGCTGAGCCAGTAAAAGATACCACCGACCATGCCGCTGCCGATCACGGCCATGATGGCGCTGGTGTCCCTGACGGCGAAGGCGGTGTCACCGCTGTGGTCGGCAAGCCCGAGGAAAACACCGGCAACCACCGCGCCCGCCAGCGCATAGAACAGCCAGTCGCGCCGGCCCAGGATTTCGGCAAGCAGGATGACGACAGAGGCCGGCATCAGGGCGAAATAGGCGACGAACAGGGCGGCGAAGGGAATTGAAAAATACAGGGAAGCCGTCGCCGTCGGATGCGCATGCTCCGGCGTGTAGCCGAGCGATGCCAGGAACAGGATGTTGAGGAAGGCGCTCGCCGCCAGCGAGGCGACGGCATAGCCGAACAGGATGACGGTGAAACGGATGAGGTAGCCGACGAGACGCGCCATCAATCCCGGCCCAGATTCCGGCCCGTGCCGGACCTGCGTCCAGCCAGAAGCCAGTAGATCCAACCGGCGGCGATGCCGGCGGTGGCGAGAAAACCCAGAAAGCCCGGATTGAAGACAAAGCTGCTGGCCGAGCGCGGCATGGATACGCCAAAGGCAATGGACGTGATCGCACCAGTGGCGGCGAAGTAGAACCATCCTCGAAGTGAGAACCGTTCGGCGACAAAGAGCGCCGGGCCGACGATCAACAGCGCGCCGATCATTACGGTCAACACGGCGAGCGGGAACGAGCCAAGCCAGTCGAAGGCGAAAATGATCGACCAGTTGCCGTCTTCGATGCCTTCCAGAAGAGCGATCAGCAGCACCGGCACCAGGATCGAGGTCAGCACGGCGGCGATATAGCCGACCGCCATGATGGCGAGGCGTCTTAGGCAGGCGAAGGGGCGGTTCACGCCTCGCCGTGCCCCGCTATCATCATCGCTTCCAGAGCCAGCCGGTCGACCTTGCGCATGCGCTCGGAGTCGGATTTGAGCTGGCCGCAGGCGGCGAGGATGTCGCGGCCGCGCGGCGTGCGGATCGGCGAGGCATAGCCGGCATTGTTGATGTAGTCGGCGAATTTCTCGATCGTTTCCCAGTCCGAGCACTGGTAATTGGTGCCCGGCCACGGGTTGAACGGGATCAGGTTGATCTTGGCCGGAATGCCCTTGAGCAGCTTGATCAGTCCCTTGGCGTCCTCGATGGAATCGTTGACGTCCTTCAGCATCACATATTCGAAGGTGATGCGCTTGGCGTTCGACAGGCCGGGATAGGCGCGGCAGGCGGCGATCAGTTCCTTCAGCGGATACTTCTTGTTGATCGGCACAAGCAAGTCGCGCAGATCGTCATTGGTGGCATGCAGCGAGATTGCCAGCATGACGCCGATTTCCTCGCCGGTGCGGAAGATTTCCGGCACGACGCCGGAGGTCGACAGCGTGATGCGCCGCTTCGACAGGGACAGGCCGTCACCGTCGGAAGCGATCAGCAGCGCCTTCTTCACCGCTTCGAAATTGTAAAGCGGCTCGCCCATGCCCATCATGACGATATTGGACACTTTGCGGCCTTCGGCCGGCACGATGGCGCCGTCGGGCGTGTCGCGGTCAGGGAAATCGCCGAGCCGGTCGCGGGCGGTGAGCAGCTGGGCGAGGATCTCCTCGGCCGTCAGATTGCGCACCAGCTTCTGCGTGCCGGTGTGGCAGAACGAGCAGGTCAGCGTGCAGCCCACCTGCGAGGAGATGCACAGCGTGCCGCGACCCTCTTCGGGAATGTAGACGGTTTCGATCTCGACAGGCCGGCCGGCGCCGCGCGGCGGAAAGCGGAACAGCCACTTTCGCGTGCCGTCGGCGGAAATCTGCTCCTCGACGATCTCGGGCCTGGCGACGGTGAAATGCTTGTCGAGCTCAGCACGCAGATCCTTGGAGATGTTGAACATGCCGGCGAAATCGGAGACGCCGCGCACATACATCCAGTGCCACAGCTGCTGGGCGCGCATTGTCGCCTGGCGCTCGGGCACAGCGCCTGATGCAACCAGAGTCTCGGCGAGTTCGATCCGCGTCAGGCCGATCAGCGACTGCTTTTCGGGCTGTGCCGAGCGGGCACGCAACGCGTCGCGGGCGCTGTCAGTGGTGAGATCGAATGAAAGGGTCATGGTTGCACTGATATAAGCGGTTTGCGGCCGATTTCACGCATCGTGCCGGAAAGGAAGCGCGGCGCATAGCACAGGTTGAGGGCAGAGTCATGCTCAGCTAGCTTTACGATCTACGATCGCCTTGGAACGACGTCGGCACCGCCCCTCGTCATGGCGGGCATTTCTCTCCCGATAATGCCTGTCTTGCGGCGGCAGCGCGTTTGGCTGATGGCTTCCCCCACTCCGTCGAGCGTAGCTCGACGGAGTGGGGGTCGACCTTTCACCGAAGCGATGCTTCCGCCTGGCACTCAGGCGAGCGCCAACGACAGGTTTTTCCGGCGCTAGTTTAATAGACTGCCCAGCTGTGTTAGGCCGAAACATTCCCCGCTCGAGGACAGACATGGCCGGCACATCGCGAAAATATCCCATGCTGCGGCGTTCGCGCGCGATGTGGGGCTCACGGCGGGTCTGGCAGCCGCGCCTGGTGTTCTGGGCCGGCGCGCTTGGCATCGGTGTGATCAGCGTGCTGTTCGCGGTGCTGGCCGACAGGGCGCAGGAACTGTTTCAACTGATGACAGGAGATGCAGGCGGCTGGCGTTTCTATCTGCCGCTTGCCATTACGCCGTTGGGTTTCGTGCTGTGCGCCTGGCTTGCCCACACCTTCTTTCCCGGTTCGCAAGGCAGCGGCATTCCGCAGGCGATCGCCGCCCGCCATCTGCGTGACGACGAGGACCGCAGCCACATCCTGTCCCTCAAACTGGTGGCCGGCAAAATCATGCTCACCATCGTCGGCCTGTTCTGCGGCGCCTCGATCGGCCGCGAGGGTCCGACGGTGCAAGTCGGCGCGTCGCTGATGCTGCAGGCGGCACGCTGGGGCGGCATGGTGCAGGCCCGGGGTCTGATCCTGGCCGGGTCGGCCGCCGGGATTGCCGCCGCCTTCAACACGCCGCTGGCCGGCATCGTCTTCGCCATCGAGGAGATGGGCCGCACCTATGAGGCGCGAACCAACGGGCTGGTGCTGACGGCGGTGATCCTGGCCGGTCTCGCTTCGCTCGGGCTGCTCGGCAACTACACCTATTTTGGCGTCGCCAGGGACACCATCTCGTTTGCCGCCGAGTGGCCGCTGGTGATTGCCTGCGGCGTCATCGGCGGCGGGTTCGGCGCGCTGTTCTCGCTGCTGGCGTTGAAGGCGACGCGGCGGATCCGGCGCTGGAACACTGGGCAGCCTTTGCGGCGCGCCCTGATCGTGGCCGCAATCTGCGGGCTTGCGGTGGCGGTGATCGGCATTGCCTCGGGCGGGCTGACCTTCGGCACCGGTTACGTGCAGGCGCGGGGCGCCGTCGAAGGCACGCCGCTGCCGTGGTTCTTCTTCGCCGA
>NZ_RZPF01000367.1:0-6290 GCF_004022735.1 Mesorhizobium sp. M7A.F.Ca.AU.001.01.1.1 | reverse complement strand
CTTCAGGGCAACGGTTCTCTTGCGGTACCCGTCGGCAGCGTCCTCACGCAAGTGAACTTGAAAAAACATGCCGGATATCGGCTCGAGGATAGCGCCGACCTCTTGCGCGAGCAGATAGCATGACCAAGCATAGGCTCGTCCTTGGGCCGCGGACGATCCGGGGGCGGTTCATCCAGGGAGCGGCCCGGACGATTCAGGGTGCAGCCTGTCCGCAGAGCGCGTCATTCAGGTGAATGATGGCAACGTTCGGTGTGCATCGTAGGCTGCGGCAATCCCCGATATTTGCCTCCCTCGGAAGCGCGAACCGATGGCACTGAGCGACCTTCTGAGACCCAAGATGGTTCCCGCGGCCGACACAGCCATCATCGCTGTTCGGCCGAGCACGATCGGTTCGATCATTCGTGCAGCTGGTGAGGTGTCGGCGATGGCAATTGTCGGCCAACTCACCCTTCTTGCTGCGATTCCGGTCTTGGCGCGGCTCTATTCGCCTGCGGATTTCGGCATCTTTACGATTTATCTGTCGATTGTGAACATACTCGCCGGGGTCGCAGCATTGCGCTTCGAGGCGTCACTCTATGGGGTTAAGGGGAGCGCCCAGGCCTATGTGACGGTCAAGCTTATCCTTTTGGCTGTGTTCGTGACCACCGTCCTGGCCTTTTCGGCCGGACAGATGCTGTCGAACCTTGCTCCCAACCGCCTCGGCTCGCTTGCCTGGCTCATTCCGATCGGAATGGGAGGCGCAGGTCTGGTCGAAGCCATGAACTGCTGGAGCCTGCGTGCTGGGCTTTTGCGCGACTTTGCCCTTGGGCGGCTGATCCTGCCGGCGAGCATGGCTGCACTGCAATTGGTTTTCGGCATTGCCAACCTTGGCGGCGAAGCGATGATCCATGCCCATATTTTGAGCCAGTTCGTCTTTATCGGGTATATCGGTTATCGGGTGACGAGCTGGGAGGATTTGCGCGGCATCGCCCGGGCACCTTGGCGTGCGGTGTTCGAAAAGGCCCGGCGGGAATACAAATTTCCTCTGTTCGATATCCCCGCAACACTCGCGAGCATAGCGATCAACAATCTTCCGGCAGTTCTTGTCGGTGGGCTGTTCGGCACCGCATTTGCCGGATATTTGGGCGTGGCAACGCGCCTGGTTACCGGTCCAGTGACGCTGATCGCTTCACCGCTCAGCAATGTTTTTGTCGCCGAAGCAAACCAGAACAACAATCGTGGACACCTGCTTGGCGTGGCACGCGGGCTTCTCCTGCTGGCCGCCGGCTTTACCGCGGTGCCGATATTGCTGCTTGGACTCGCCGCGCCCTATGTGGTCGTTCCGCTCCTGGGCGAGCCTTGGATGCCCACCGCGGAAATCATGACCGCACTGGCGCTGATGGGCGCGGCACAAGCGTTGTCTACTCCGCTTAGCGACGTTCCCGCTCTGCTACGTCGGCAAGGAACAAGACTGGTCATCGACCTCGCACGAGCGGTTCTCGTGTTTGGCCCGCTGCTCGCCGGCGCCCAGGCGGGCTGGCAGCCAGTCACCGTCATCTATTTCATGGCCGCCGGCGGCGCGTCGGGTTTCGCTCTGAAAATGGCAGCATCGCTGTATTTGTTGACCCACGACCCCCAACCAGCAGGCGCTGCAACGTGCATCCAACATGAATGTCTCGAGGAAAAAACACCATGAATTCGTCGTCGGTTGACAATCTTCAAGCGGCAGTTGCGGTCACCCAGCATGACCGTGCCGATGTCTCATGGTCACGCCCTTTTATCTCTGTCGGGATACCAACCTTTCGCCGGCCCGATACGATCCGCAGGGCGATCGACAGCGTCCTGGGTCAGGATTACTCCGATTGGGAGTTGGTCGTGAGCGACGACGAGGGACCGGAGGGCGAGACCTGGGCTATCGTGACCGACTATGCACGAAGCGAACCTCGCATCCGCATCATCGAGAACAGCCGAGGTCGCGGTCAGGTGGAGAACACCAACAACGCTATGCTGGCTTGCGCTGGACGGTGGATCAAGTTGCTGCACGACGATGACTGGCTTGCGCCAGGTGCACTCAGGACATTCGCCGAAGTTGCCAAACAGCACCCGTCGGTTGCCTTCATGACGTCAGCCGCAAACATAATCGAGGACAAGCGAGTGAGATTTCGCCAAGTCCCCAAGGAGCAGGAAGCGATCTCCCTTTATTCCAGCCAGCAGTGCCTGATGGACCTCTATCTGGTGCGCGCGACACGCTGCCTGGGGATCATTCCATCCACATTGTTGATCAACAGCGACGTCATTCGTGCCGGCTGCTTGATGCGCACGCACAAAGAGATTCCGGCCGGAGTGGATCAACTGTTCTTCGTCGATCTAGCCAGCCATGGGGACATGGTGGCGATAAGCGATCCGCTTACCTTTTATGATGCAACGAGCCATCCAAGCATTACCACGTCAAAGAGTTTCCGCGAGGTCGACGAAGTGACCCTCGCCGTCAAGCAGCTTAACTGGAATCTCATCAAAGACCGCAACCATCTCCCGCCTCCCGAGACATTGCTGCGGGCGCTGCGGGTTGCTC
This sequence comes from Mesorhizobium sp. M7A.F.Ca.AU.001.01.1.1, assembly GCF_004022735.1. Classification (NCBI taxonomy): domain Bacteria; kingdom Pseudomonadati; phylum Pseudomonadota; class Alphaproteobacteria; order Hyphomicrobiales; family Phyllobacteriaceae; genus Mesorhizobium; species Mesorhizobium sp. M7A.F.Ca.AU.001.01.1.1. The sequence continues at coordinate 3,739 of NZ_RZPF01000367.1, read as the reverse complement.
GTATTCCCATGCGGTTCCACCAGCAGTCCTGGTTGACCACGTTCCTGGATGGGATACAGATCTTCCGGCCTTCGGTCATGAAGGTGGCGGGCTGGCACGTGCTTAATCACGTGTTTGCAATCCGCCCAAGATTGGGCCGGGTGCGCACGCGACGGCGGTAAGGTGAGGCTGGCCGACAAGCACATCAGCGACAGATTGCGCGCACAAGCCTGTTGTGCGCGCGCATGGTAAAGGCGTTTGCCTCACGGCAAAACGCATATGCGCCCAAGAAGAGCTACCAGTTCCGCCTGTCGCCGTGTTTCGGTCTTGGCGAACAGCGACGCCAGCTGCGACCTTATCGTGGTCCGGCTCAAGCGCCGCTTGCGGGCTATTTCCAAAGGGGCATCGCCCTGCGCCAAGCGCAGTGCGAGCTGCGTTTCGGCACTCGTCAGACCAAACATTCTTTGCAGCGTCTGGGGATTTGGCCCGGACCTGTTTTCACGATCCAGCAGCGCCACGATGCTTGTCGCGTCAGGCGTTGCTATGCCCTTCTCGTTCAATATCAGGGGCCTGTCGCCCATGCCTCGGATCACCACCCATGAAAGCGTGCCAGGAGAAAAATTGCCCGGCACGTTTGCGATCAGCCGTCTCAGCGCAGCAAATACCTTGCTGGCCGTATCGGCTGCCTCGCCTTCGCGCTCCAAGGTGTTTTGAGCGGCTGAATTCCACTCCATGACCTTCCTGTCGCTGTTCAGGATCAGGTAGCCACAACCGATGCGATCAAGCATTCTCACAACAGATGCAAGGCTGCTCTGCCGTGGCTCGACAGCAACGCTGTCGAACCGTTGTGGTGCTTGATGCCAAGCGGAAGCATGGTCACCTTGCGTTCTCAAGGCGGAGACAGGCTTTCCCCCGAAACTTCCATATTGGCGACCAAGAATTCCATCATCTTGCCTACCAACCAGTGCCATTTTCTTACCTCCCGCAAAACGGCAACGCCTCCCAGTCAAAAGGAGGTGCCTTAAACATGTCAGTCAGGTCGCTTGGAGAGTAGCGGTCCGATCCGCCCCCGACATCGGACAAAATGCGCGCTACAATCCCGGGGAACAATCCTGCGGTCGGACTAGTCTGTACGCTTTTCGGTCTAATCTCGACGGACTAGTCAGAAGGTTATAGTCTGGCACATGCGTTTGCATTCGCTCAGTTTGCATCCGAACAGCTCAGGCAAGTTGCTGACCCGCCTTGCCTCGATGTCGCTCCTGATAGCGACACTTGCAGTCGAGACAGCGCTGCCGACCTCTGTGGCATACGACATCGGCTTTTTTGAGTTTGTTCCCGCCATTATTGCCATCTCATATTTCGAAGATCGCATGATCGCTCTTGCGGCAACATTTGTGATGGTTGCCGTCGGCTTGTTGACGCGGGATGTCCTGCACCATCCAATCGATGTCGGCCTTTGGGTTCAAGCCATTCTGCTGCTGGTTGCAGGGGGGATGATCGCCCTGACTTTCCACCGGCAGAGGCAGGACTACCGCACCCTTTTGCAGGTTGCGGAGGCTAGACTCGCGGCCTTGGAAGCAACCGAAAACAGGTATCGCTGGGCATTCGAACGTGCCGCCATTGGCTTTGCCAACATGAATGAGAACGGAGAGTTGCAACGGTCCAACAAGCGTCTTGGTGAGATGACAGGGTATGTCGAGGAGGAGCTTTCAAGTCTGCCGCTCAGCGCACTCGTCCACCCCGACGACAACCACACCTTGGCGGAAGCGTTGACTCGCCTGAAAGACACGACTTCGTTTGGCTCGGAGATCCGTCTCCTGAGAAGAGACGGCACGATTTTGTGGACAAGATTGGCCCTGTCTTTGGCCGTGCCAGCCGATGCTCTCCCTCAAAGCATTTTTGTAGTGGTGGACGACATATCGGGAGAGCGAACCGCCCGCGAGGCACTCCGGGCTCAGAAGGAATGGTTGGACCTGGCGCTATCGTCAAGCCGGTTGGGAACATGGCGCATAGATTTCGAGAGCGGGTCCGTGAAGGGCTCAGCCGCGTTCTGGGAAATGATGGGGCTGGCACCCGCGCCGAGCCGTCCATTGCAGGAATTGACTGCGGTCGTTCACCCGGCCGACTTGCCTAATCTGATGGCCCCGGGAGAGCTTGCATCAGGCGCCGACTATGACGCTGAGATCCGCATCAGGCGAACTGGCGGACATATCCGCTGGATTGCTCTTCGGGGACGGGACGAATTGCGCGACGGTCGTGCACAGCGAATAGGAGTCGCCGCGGATCTCACCGATCGGCGCATAACCATTCTGCTGCGGGCTGCGGCGAAGAAGCGAGAGCGGGCTATGCTTGAACAGCGCCATAGGCTCAACAATCTGTTTCCGGTGATCACGGCGCTTGTGAATATGGTTGGTGCCCCCGACAATGATATCGCCAGCTATAAGCAGACACTGATCGAAAAGATCGGCGCACTCCAGGCGACGCATCTGCTTCTTTCACGCGATGGCAGCCTGTCGGCTTCCCTGCGTGACCTCATCGTTCAGGAATTGCAGCCCTATATGGGGACGCATGACATTTCGATCAGTGGACCCGAAATAAAAATGGCTGAGGGTTCGGCTGAGAGCTTCGCAATGATCGTTCACGAGCTTACGACCAATTCCGTGAAGCATGGGGCTCTCGGCACTCCGGCAGGACGGATCGAGGTCGTGTGGCAATTCGTGGCCCAGGAGCCCGGCGCCGACATAGTGTTTGAATGGTCGGAATCGGGAGAGCGCCGGGTCTCCACCTCGGCTCGGCGTGGTTTTGGGTCGTTGATTATCGGAGCCGGCGGTGAGCCTATCGTGGGCCACTCTTCCAAGCTTGAGATGCTGGATCACGGACTGAAATATTCGGTCCGGCTGCCGCCAAAAGCAATCGGCGCTAGTTGATGTCCCTGGCGGCCCATGTCTTCAGCAAAACCGCGGCTTCCGTTCGATTTCGTGCCCCAAGTTCGCGCAGGACGGCAGCCGCATGAATCTTCGTCGTCGCTTCTGCAATTTCAAGAGAGCGGGCAATCTCTTTGTTCGAGTAACCTTCAGCCATCAACCTGAGGACTTCCTTCTGTCTGGACGTAAGCCTGCCCAGATTGTTGACGCTGATGGTCCTGTGGGGCATTTGCGTGGGAGCCTCGGATGGAAGGCGCACCGACGCCTTGGACCTTTGTGAAAGAAGTGCCGGAACGTAAATGCGGCCAGCCAGGATTTCGTTCACCGCCAGGACCACCTCCTCGTCCGTTTGGGACTTTACGATATAGCCATGAAGTCCAATCGAGAGGGCAGTTAGAATCTCGGCGCGTGAATCGGTCCCTGAGACAATTGCAAACCGTGTGTCGGGATGAGCCGGTAAGACGTCGCGAAGGTCGTCCTGACCGGACAGTCCCGGCATGTTCAGGTCGATGATGGCGAGATCAACAGGCGCCTGATCTTCAAGCAAGCTTATGACGGTATCAAAACACGCCGCTTCGAATATTTCCAAGTCTGGAATGCCGGCCATCAAAGCCAGTCGCAGCCCACGACGATACAAGCCGTGATCATCGGCGATGATAATACGATACATGAACCACCCACCTTTTGGCAGCCCGCATGTGTCCCTAGCTGCCGAAACCTCCCTTTGGATGGACTGTACGGTGACCCAACACAGATCAGCCTCCCGCTGATCCCCCGTATGTCGACGCTCGCCGCCGCCCATCGGCACATTTCAACCTTCTAATATAGCTTACAAT
>NZ_RZPF01000366.1:0-6296 GCF_004022735.1 Mesorhizobium sp. M7A.F.Ca.AU.001.01.1.1 | reverse complement strand
GCCATGGAGTACGGAGACGGCGCGTGCGGTCAACGAGAAGACCGCCGCTATGGCCGAAGGCGCGTTTGCGGCGCAAATGTCTTTCCTGCAATCGGCGTCGCGGTTCTGGCCGGAAGTCTTTTCCGGCCGCACGCCATCGCTGTTCAACGGGGTTGCGGCGGAGCGCTCGATCAGCGCCGCGCTGAAGCCGGCAAGCCGTGCCGTGAAAGCGAATTTTCGCCGGCTGTCCAACAAGACCTGACCGGGGTTGCAAACCGACAGTTTCTGGGTCGGCGGCCATCTCAACGTCGATGCGAATGGGGCTGGTGACGCCCAGTTCGGCATTCCGGTCCACGGCGCCAGGGGCAAGGGCACGGCCTATTCGACGGCTGTCCGGACAGCCGGCACGTGGAGCCTGCGCCTGCTGGTCGTCAGGGTCGAGGGAGCCGATGCGCCGATCGTGCTGATCAACGAAGATCATGTCCCGATCCCGAATGCTGCAATCGGAATATAGCTAGGCAAAACGCAAAAAAGCGGCCTGAACGCGGGCGCGACAGCTGACAGTTCGGCCGGCTTCGTGGCCCAACAGTCGGGTGACCACTGCAGCGTTCCAGACAAGGAAATATGCTGAAAAGCCGGATGCTGTCTGACAGTATGCGCATGCGTTCATGTGGACCGGTGGCAATTTCAGACAAGGGCACGCGCATATGGTGAGTTCCTTTCGTGCGGTCGTGGTCGGTGGCGGCTGTGTGGGCGCCGGCATTCTCTACGGCCTGGCAAAGCGCGGCTGGACCGATGTGGCATTGCTGGAGCGAACACAGCTTACGGCCGGTTCGACATGGCATGCCGCGGGGCTCATCCCCTCTTACGCGCGCAGCCGCAATGTCGGCCGCATGATCGCCAGATCGATCGCGATCTATGAAGGCCTGGAGGCGGAGACGGGCCAGAACGTCGGCTGGCACAAATGCGGGCAACTGCGCATTGCCAACACGCGCGACAGGCTGGACGAGTACAGAAGCTACATGGACGTTGCCGAGGTCCAGGGAGTGCGGGCCCGGATCGTATCGCCCGCGGAGGCGCGAGAGATCTGGCCGCTGCTCGACAACAACACCATGCTGGGTGCCCTCTACCATCCCGATGACGGCCACATTGCACCCGCCGATGTCACCCAGGCCATGGCCAAGGGTGCACGCGACCTCGGCGCGAAGATCCATCTTGATACCGAGGTCGTGGGTTTCGAGCGGATGCCGAGCGGCGAGTGGAGGGTCAAAACCTCACGCGGCGAGATCGTCTGTGAACATGTCATCCTTGCAACAGGCAATTACGCACGCCAGACAGGCGCCATGCTGGGCCTGGACATTCCCGCGATCCCGATCCTGCACCAGTACTGGATCACCGAGGCGGTTCCCGAAATCGTGGAACGCAAACGGCTTGGTCTTCCGGAGATGCCGATCCTCAGGGACGAGGGTTACGAGGGCTATCTGCGCGAAGAGGGAGACGGGCTGATGTTCGGTCCCTATGAGCGTACCGAGCAGCTCAAGCTGTTCGCCGAAAACGGTGTCCCGGAATGGTTCGGCGCCGATCTGCTCGATGAAGATTTCGATGCCGTTTCCTGGAACTGGGAGCGCGCCACCGAACTGGTTCCCGCGCTCGGGCGCGCCGGCATCAAGCGCAATGTGCGAGGACCTTTCCAGATGACGGCCGATGAGCTGCCGCTGATGGGGCAGGCGTGGGGCCTGGAGAATGTCTGGCTCGCCGAAGGGGTGCCGGGGGGCATCCTTTGGGGCGGTGCGATTGGCTATTACCTCTCCGAACGGATCGTGGAGGGTGGCAACAGCATCGACACGGCGGAGCTGGATCCCCGCAGGTTCGGCCGATACGCCAACAAGAACTGGACCCGGGCCAAGGTCCGGGAAGCCTGGGGCACCCACGCCGTACAGCACTATCCGGGCCAGGACATGCCGGCGGCGCGACCGCAGAAAACGGCCCCGTCCTATGACCGCCTAAGTCAGCTTGGCGCGGTATGGGACGTGTTGAACGGCTGGGAGATGCCGAGCTGGTTTGCGCCCGCGGGTGTCGAGGCGCGCAATGTCTACAGCTGGCGCTGGACCCCCAAGGGGAACCACGTCGCCGCAGAGGTCCAGGCTGTCCGCCACGCCGGCGGTCTGGTCGAGATGACACCAATGACCAAGTTCGAGGTCGGCGGGCCGGGCGCCGAGGGCTGGCTCGACGGAATCCTGGCCAACAGACTGCCGCGTCCCGGTCGTGTCGCTCTTGCCCATCACCTGACGCCGACCGGCGGCGTGCAGGCCGAGTATGTGGTGGCGCGGCTGCAGAGCGACCTGTTCTATCTCATATCGACGCCGCGCGCCGAACGCTGGAACCTTGACGATCTCGGCCGGCTGTTGCCGAAGGACGGCAGCGTGCATCTGCGCAACGTCACGGAGGATCGCGGCAGCTTCACGGTGGTTGGGCCGAAGGCGCGCGACATACTGCAGCCGCTGACGGAGATCGACCTCTCCAACGAGGCCTTCCCATGGTTCAGCGTACAGTCCAGCACCGTCGGCATGGCCAGCGACGTACGGCTGCTGCGTGTCAACTATTCGGGTGAGCTGGGATGGGAGCTCTATCATCCACTCTGCTACCAGCGGCATTTGCTGGATGCGCTTCTGGCATCGGGAGAGGCACACGGGCTGAGGCTGGTCGGACTTCAAGCGCTGGAATCGCTTCGTCTCGATAAATCCTACCGGGCCATGTACCGCGATATGAACCCCGAATTGTCCGCCTGGGAAAGCGGCCTCGAGCGCTTCATCAGCCTCGACAACAGGGACTTCATCGGCCGGGCGGCACTGGTCGCGAAACAGCAGCAGGTTACACGCCGGATCGCCACACTGTCGATCGACACGGATGGTGCGAGCGCATTCGCCTTCGAGGGCGTTTACCGCGAAGGCGAGCTCGTCGGCCACATCACCTCGGCGGGCTATTCCTACACTTTTGGTCACGACATAGCACTTGCGCTGCTGCCCCTGGAACTTGTGTCGCCCGGTACCGAGCTCCAGGTTTCGATCCTCGGCGAGCGCCGCGCGGCAAAGGTGATCGCCGACTCGCCCTATGATCCGGAAGGCGCCCGCGGGCGCATGTGAGGTATCCCGGAGTACAGTTTCCGGTTCATCGATGTCTCAACCGTGCTGCAGGGTAAAACGCAAAAACCGCGCTCCATCGGGAACGCGGTTTTGCCAGATACGCATGGCGCTTCGCTACGCAAACACTTTGCGAAACTTATGGCACTTGTCGAAACTTACGGGCTCCGGTACGCGAGACCTGATCCGGAGCGCCGGACGGATGAGATGTCCGCCTCACAGTCCGTTTTATAGGGACATCGTTACCGCGGAGTTATCGAGAGCTTAAGCAAATCTAAATTTTCATTTTTTCCACCGAAGGAAACCGGAAAAATCCGCCAAATCCGTGGGTTACGCCGGGTTACCCCTGAGAAAATTAATTATGCCGGAGAAATCGACGCCGCCATGTCCCTGGGCGTTGAACAAGGCATAAAGCTGAGCCGCTTCGGCACCGAGCGGCGTTACAGCACCCGCACCTTGCGCGGCTTCCTGGGACAATTTCAGGTCTTTCAGCATCAAGGCGGCTGCAAATCCTGGGTTGTAGTCCCTGTTTGCGGGCGAAGTCGGCACCGGGCCGGGCACCGGGCAGTAGGTGGTCAAGGACCAGCATTGGCCCGACGAGGTCGAGGCGACGTCGAACAGCGCCTGATGCGACAGGCCGAGCTTTTCGGCCAGAACGAAGGCTTCGGCGACACCGATCATCGAAATGCCGAGGATCATGTTGTTGCAGATCTTTGCTGCCTGGCCGGCGCCGTCGCCGCCGCAATGGACGATGCGGCCGGCCATCGGCTTCAGGATCGGCTCGGCGGCAGCGAAGGCATCATCGGAGCCTCCCGCCATGAAGGTCAGCGTGCCGGCCGCAGCCCCGCCGGTGCCGCCCGAGACCGGTGCATCGATCGACGACAGCGCGTGCTTCCTGGCGACGGCGTGGGCTTTGCGGGCTGACTCGACGTCGATGGTCGAGGAATCGATAAAGAGTGCGCCTTGCCTGGCCTTGGGCGCGATGTCTTCGTAGACGGAGAGGACATGCTTGCCTGCAGGCAGCATGGTGATCACCACGTCGGCATCCTTCACCGCGGCCAAGGCATTCGCCATAATCGTCACGCCATGTTCCTTGGCGACGGTGAGGTTTTCCGGAACGAGGTCGAAACCGTTCACCGCATGCCCGGCCTTGACCAGATTGGCGGCCATTGGATTGCCCATATTGCCGAGGCCGATGAAGGCGATCGTCGTCATTGTCTGTCTCCCAGAGTTGCTGGCTTCAACGGCCAATCAGCGCGCGAGCGATGATGACGCGCATGATCTCGTTGGTGCCTTCGAGGATCTGGTGCACGCGCAGGTCCCGCACCAGTTTCTCGATGCCGTAGTCGTGCAGGTAGCCGTAGCCGCCGAGCAGCTGCAGTGCGTCATTGGCGACATTGAAGCCGGTGTCGGTGACGAAGCGCTTGGCCATCGCCGACCATTTGCCAGCATCCGGCGCCTTGCGGTCGAGCTTCGAGGCGGCGGCATAAAGGAAGATACGCGCCGCCTGCAGCTCGGTCTCCATGTCGGCCAGCCTGAATTGCAGCGCCTGGAATTGATTGATCTTCGAGCCGAAAGCCTTGCGCTCGGCGGTGTAGGACAGCGCCTTGTCGAGCGCCGACTGCGCGCCGCCCAGCGAACAGGCGGCGATGTTCAGCCGGCCGCCGTCGAGCCCGGCCATGGCGATGCCGAAGCCAGCGCCTTCGTCGGACAGAAGGTTCTCCGCCGGCACCTTGCAATCCTCGAAGATGACCTGGCGGGTCGACTGCATGTGCCAGCCCATCTTGTGCTCGTTTGCCCCAAAGGAGAGGCCCGGCGCATCTCTGGGCACGACGATGGTGGAAATGCCTTTCGGCCCGTCCGCGCCGGTGCGCACCATGACGGCATAGACATCGCTGTCGCCGGCGCCGGAGATGAACTGTTTGGTGCCGTTGAGCACATAGTCGCCGCCGCTCTTCACCGCACGGGTCTTGAGCGCCGCGGCATCGGAGCCGGAGCCTGGCTCGGTCAGGCAGTAGCTGGCCAGCCATTCCATCGAAGTGAGCTTGGGCAGGAAGCGCTGGCGCTGTTCGTCATTGCCGAAACGGTCGATCATCGAGGCCACCATGTTGTGGATCGAGATGAAGGACGAAAAGGCCGGATCGGCGTGCGACAGCGCCTCAAAGATCAGCACGGCGTCGAGCCGGCCAAGTGCCGAGCCACCGACATCGTCCCTGATATAGATGCCGCCGAGCCCGAGCGGACCGGTCTCGCGGATCACGTCGGCCGGGAAATGCTTGTTGCGGTCCCAATCGAGCGCATTCGGTGCGACACGGTCGGCGGCGAAGGCCTGCGCCATCTCCTGGATGGCGCGCTGCTCCTCGTTGAGTTCGAATTGGCTGGTGCTCGCATCGACCGCGGCGTCCATGGCGTGCTCCCTGTGTGCTGGCCAGCTAGCTCGCTGGCCTGTTGTTTTTGGCTTTGCGCGCGCACCAATCTAGACCAATGATGCCGCCGCGCAACCCGATCCCCTGCGGAGCGGCTGTGCATCAATGCATGTCCGGAGCAAGATATGACGACAAAATTCGATGAACTGCTGGGCCGGTTCCACGCATACCTTGCGACCGTGGATCACGTCCTGATGCGCGATGCCGTGGCCCGGATCGGCTGGGACATGCCGGCTCGCACGCTGGAGCCGCGTCCGCTTGCCTGCCTGCGCCATCTCGATCGCGCCGCCGAACTGGCGCCTCCGGATGCCAAGCCGCTGGTGCAACTGCTTGCCGAACGTCGGAATGATTTCCGCTGGGGGCAGACTTATGGCGAGGCGGACTTCGGGAAAGAGTTCATCGAGAATTACGGCTGGCTGGAAGTGTTCGGCACACGTGGCCACTTTGCCAATGACGCGGCCGCCGCCGGCCTGCTGATTCTTGGACCAGATATCGTCTATCCCGACCACCATCACGTCGCCGAGGAAATCTACATTCCGCTGACCGGCGGCACCGAATGGCGCATGGGCGAGAGCGGCTTTTGCATGCGTACGGCCGGCGAGGTCGTTCATCACGCTTCCAACGTCAATCACGCCATGCGCACGGGCAAAGACCCGTTGCTGGCGCTGTACATCTGGCGCGGCGGGCCGTTGGCGCAGAAATCCGATATCACCGGAACCGTGGCGCAGGGCAGGGACTGATGGCCAAAGCG
>NZ_RZPF01000365.1:0-6309 GCF_004022735.1 Mesorhizobium sp. M7A.F.Ca.AU.001.01.1.1 | reverse complement strand
GGCTGATGGCAAGACGATTGAATTTGCGCCTGCGAACGCCGTCACGCTCGGCTTCCGCCCCGAGGATGCCGACGTCACCTTCGGGTCCGAGGCACCGTCCGGCGCGCTCATCCTGCCGGCGCTGGTCGAGGCAGTCGAACCGGTAGGCGCCGAAAGTTTCCTTCACTGCGCTGCAGGTGGCAGCAGGATCGTCGTGCGGGTCGCGGGTCGCGCCACCGCCACGGTTGGCAACCAATTGCGCGTGGTTGCCAAGGCAGAAAAGCTGCACTGGTTCGATCAGGCCGGAAAGCGCGTCGGCTAATCAGAAAGATATGCCTACGCTCCACCCACGCGGCGTTCAGGCGAAGACATGCGCCTTTCCCGATACAGTCAGCCGGACGATCTCGCCGACCGCCGGCGCGTCCATGCCCGGTTTGCGCAGGACCAGCGGCGTGTTGCCGATCGCTGCCGCATCGGGCGGATCGGCATTGTTCAAGAGCCGCACCGCGACCGTGCACATCGAGCCGGCGAATTCGGATTCCGTCACCTCGCCGAACAGCATGTCCGAGGTGCCGGACATACCCTCGCGCGACGTTCTCTTCAGCGCGATCTGCTCCGGGCGAAGCATGATGCGGGCGATATCGCGGCTGTCATGGGTGTCGACCGCGATGCGGCCGAGCGGCGAGTTGGCGAAGCCATTTGATATCTTGGCCGGCAGGATGATGGCGTCGCCGAGGAATTCGGCGATCATCCTGTCCTTCGGCTTGAGATAGAGCTCGCGCGGCGTGCCGATTTGCGAGAACTTGCCGTCGCGCATCACCGCGACCTGGCTGGCGAAGGACAGCGCTTCGGCCTGGTCGTGCGTCACCAGGATGGTGGTGATGCCGGCGGCCTCCAGAAGTTCGGCCACCGCCTTGCGCATCGAGGCGCGCAGGCCGGTATCGAGCGCCGAGAACGGCTCGTCGAGAAGCATCAGCCTGGGCTTCATCGCCATGGCCCGGGCCAGCGCCACACGCTGCTGCTGGCCGCCGGAAAGCTCGTGCGGGCGGCGTTTGAGGATCGCCTTGTCGAGCCCGACGATATAGGCGAGCTCGACGATGCGCTCAGCGCGCTTGTCCTCGCCGCGGCCCATGCCGAAACCGATATTGTCGCCAATGGTCAGATGCGGAAACAGGGCACCATCCTGCGCCACCACACCGATGCCTCGGCGATATGCCGGCACCGCAGCGCCGCCGTTGGCCAATATGGCACCGTCGAGCGTGATGTGGCCCTGGTCCGGAGCCTCGAAGCCGGCAATCAGCCGCAGCAGGGTCGTCTTGCCGCAACCGGAAGGACCGACGATCGCCGTGCGGCTGCCGCTGGCGACGCTGAGGTCGACGCCGGCAAGGGCCGCCACCGGGCCGTATTGCTTGTGCAGGCCGCTGATTTCGAGAAAGCTCATCGTCCGGCCATCCGTTTCGACTGGACATAGAGCAGCCAGGTCAAGGGCAGCGACATCACCACCATGATGAAGGCGTAGGGTGCCGCCGAGGCATAATCAATCTCGCCACTGTAGGACCAGAAAGCCATCGCCAGCGTGCGGGTGCCGTTCGGTGCCAGCATCTGGGTGGCGGTCAGTTCGTTCATGATGCCGAGCGCCACCAGGGCCATGCCGGCCGCGGCACCCGGCGCCGACAGGCGGATCGTCGTCGACCACAGCGCCTGCAGCGGCGGCCGGCCGAGGCTGGAAGCGGCGCGTTCGAGTTCGACCGGCGCCTGCGCGATCGATGCCCGCAGGCTGACCAGCGCGCGCGGCAGGAACATCAGCGCATAGGCAACCAGGATGGTGAACAAGGTCTGGTAGAGCGGCAGCGCGATGCGTACGGTGATGGTGACCAGCGCCAGTGCGATGACGACCCCGGGCAGCGAGCCGACGATGTAGTTGCAGCCCTCCAGAAGACGCTGCAATGGCCCCGGCGCGCGGATCGAGATCCAGGCCATCGGCATGGCGGCGACGGTGGCGAGCAACGCGCCGGCGAGCGCCAGGAACAGCGTCTGGCCAAGCGCCAGGCCGATCTCGTCCAAGCGCCAGACAGCGGCGCCGCCGGCGGCAAGCCAGCCGCCAATGGTGACGAACGGCACGCCGAGCGCCAAAAGCGTGATGACGACAAGCAAGAGCAGGCTAGGCAGGGTGGCGCGTCCGAGGCTTGTGCGTTGCTGATGGCGCGCCGCGCCGGAGCCGACACGGGCATAGCGCTCCTCGCCGCGCACCAGCACTTCGAGGCCGAGCAGCACGAAGCAGCAGCTGACCAGCACGCCGGCCAGCATGTTGGCGGCCGGTCCATTGAAGGTCGACTGGAACTGGTCGACGATCGCCGTGGTGAAGGTGTCGAAGCGGATGAAGACATAGAGGCCGTACTCGGCCAGCAGATGCAGGCCGACCAGCAGCGAGCCGCCGCAGATGGCGAGCCGCAATTGCGGCAGCACGACCCGCCAGAACACGCGCCGGGGCCCCAGGCCGAGTGCGGCGGCGGCGTCTTCCAGGGCGGGATCGAGACGGCGCAACGCCGCCGACACCGGCAGATACAGGAACGGGAAATAGGCGATCACGGAAACCAGCACGCCGGCCCACAGGCCGTGCAGTCCCGGCACCATGGTGACCCAGGCATAGCTGTGCACAAAAGCCGGGATGGCGAGCGGCGCCACGCACAGCCAGGCCCAGAGCCGGGCGCCCGGCAGGTCGCTGCGCTCGGTCAACCAGGCCAGCGAAACCGACAGCACGATGGTGATCGGCACCGAGAGCGCGACCAGCAGGACAGTGTTGACCAGAAGCTCGCCGACACGCGGCCGGAAGACCAGTGCCGAGACTGTTTCCCAGCCGGTCTGCACCGCGATCCAGATGATGAAGGCAAGCGGCACCAGCGCCAGCAGCGCAACGAAGATGGCGGCGAGGACCAGCCAAAGCGGTGCGCGTCGCCGAGCCCTTCGGCCTGTGCCCGAAGGCAGGCCCGAATGCGCGAGATCGACCGCGGACTGCATCAGGTCAGACGCCGTGCCGTTGCCGTCCAGCGGCAGCAATTGAAAGACCGCGATCGCGGTCGGGAACACAGCGTGTCGTCATCGACGAATGCCATCTCGAAAAACAAAATCACTCCCGCGGAAGGCGAATTCCCGCGGGAGCGTGGTCGGGTGTCCTTTTAGGACGAATGGCAACTAAAGCAAGCCGGCTGCCGTCATCAGATCGGTGACCTTCTTGGAGTTCAGCGTCGTGGCATCGACCTTCGGCGCCTGCAGATCGGCGAGCGGCACCAGCTTCGGGTTGGAGTCCGCACCCTTGCCGACCGCGTACTCGAAGGAATCGCCGGTTTTCAGCACGTCCTGACCGCCTTTGCCTGTCAGCCATTTCAGGAACGCCTGGGCTTCCTTCGGATGCTTGCTCGAAGCCAGCACACCGCCGCCGGAGATCGAGACGAAGGCGCCCGGATCCTGGTTCTTGAAATAGTGCAGCGCGACATTCTTGCTGTTTTCGCCGGTCTTGGCCTGATCGCCGAAATAGTAATAGTGATAGATCACGCCGCCTTCGATCTCGCCGGCATTGACCGCCTTCATCACCGTGCTGTTGCCCTTGTAGGCGGTGAAATTGGTTTTCATCGCCTTCAGCCAGTCGGCGGTAGCGGCTTCACCTTTGAGCTGGAGCAGGGCGCTGACGATGGCCTGGAAATCGGCGCCCGAGGGGGAGGCGGCCCAACGGCCTTTCCAGCTCGGATCGGCGAGGTCCAGCATCGACTTGGGCAACTGGTCGGCAGTCAGCTTGGTCTTGTTATAGGCAAAGACCGTGCTGCGCGCGGCAACGCCGACCCATTTGCCGCTGGCCGGCTGATAGTCCTGGGGAACCTGCGCCAGCGTGTCCGCGTCGACCGGCGCGAACAGGCCGGCGCTTTCGACCAGCGCCATGGCCGGTGAGTTTTCGGTCAGGAAGACGTCTGCGGGCGAAGCAGCGCCCTCGGCGACGATCTGGTTGGAGAAATCGCTGTCGCCGCCATTGCGCACGGTGACCTTGATGCCTGTTTCCTTGGTGAAGCCTTCGGCCCACGCCTTGGTCAGGCTTTCGTGCTGGGCGTTGTAGACAATGATGCCATCCTCTTCCGCCTTTGCCGGACCGGCGATGAGGCTGATTGCCAGCGCGGCGGCGCCGGCGAGGGTGGAAAGAGCGTATTTCATGGCATTGTCCTCGATTTCGGGGGTCCTGGGTCTGTCACGGCTGCACCTATCCATACATGACAGCTATAGTCAACATTGTTGATGTGCTTCAATCGGTCGCTGACGTGCAAAGGTCGGTGCCGAACGGACAATTCCGCGTGATGCTCACGGTTCGGCGGTGCCGCAAACTTTCGTGATTTGCCGACAGTTTGGCTTGGACATTATTTCGCCGGCCACGTAACAAATCAGCGCCGAGACGCGAAAATCGGGGAGTGAACTCTTGTGAGCGGCAAGGACGAGGCCGAACTTTCCCGGCTGATGCGGGCCGCGATCGCGGGAGATGAAAGGGCTTACGCCGACTTTCTGCACCGGATTGCCGCGCTGGTTCGCGGTTTTGCCAGGCGCAAGATCGTGCAGGGCGGGGTCGATCCCGAGGATGTCGTGCAGGAAACCTTGCTGGCCATTCATGTGAAACGGCATACCTGGCGTCAGGATGCGCCGGTGTTGCCGTGGGTCTATGCGATTGCCCGCTTCAAGCTGATCGATGCGTTCAGGCGGCGCGGACGGCGCATCGAGATCGACGTCGACGATATCGCCGAGACGTTCGCCGAGCCGGAAACCGAGACCGTCAGCGAGCGCGACATCAACCGTGCATTGGACGGTCTGTCGCCGGCTCAGCGCTCCGTGGTCTCGGCCGTGTCGGTGGAAGGGCGGTCCATCGGCGAGACGGCGGCAAAGTTCGGCATCAGTGAGACGGCGGTGCGGGTGTCGCTGCATCGCGGACTTGCCGCGATAGCCAAGCGATTCGGGCAGGGGCGGTTCGGGCGGGAATGACATGAGAACGGACGATCTCATCAAGGCGCTGGACGCCGATGCAACCAGCAAGGCGATGCCGCTGCAATCGGCCTGGTGGCTGGCCGCCGGTGCGGCAGCGGTGATCGCGGCCGTCGTTTTCCTGCTGACCATCGGCCCACGCCCGGATTTCATGGCGGCCGCGCACACGATGCGCTTCCTTTCCAAATTCGTTTTCACCATCGTGCTTGCCGTCAGCGCCTTCGCCCTGATCCGCGCCTTGTCGACACCGGGTGCGTCGACGGGCCGGGCGATGGTTGGGATGGCTGCGGCGCCAGTGCTGGTAGCCGTGGCGGTGGTTCTGGAGCTTTTCATGGTGCCGGAGGCGCTGTGGGGAACCAAAATGGTCGGCTCCAACATGATGATCTGCATGGCTTTCATCCCGCTGATCGGCCTCGGTCCGCTTGCCATCTTCCTGTGGATGCTGCGCTACGGGGCGCCGACACGGCCGGTGCTTGCCGGTGCGGTGGCAGGCCTGCTCGCCGGCGGGCTGGCGGCAACCTTCTATGCCGCCCACTGCTTCGACGATTCGCCGCTTTTCGTCGCCACCTGGTACACGATAGCCATTGCAGCGCTCGCATTGCTTGGCGCGCTCGGCGGACGGTTTTTCGTGCGCTGGTAGCGTTGCGCCACGCTCGCCCGCTCGCGCATACCGATCCTTAATCATGCCGGCAATTGTTTGCCGGTTAGCGATGGCACCGGAATGCCTGACGCAACCTTTCCTTAAAATCGATCCGCCAAGGTTGAGGCGAGAACATGCGTTTGCGCACGGGGGTGGCACGTATCGTGATGCGGCGAGGATTGACCAGCCGAGAATCTCTTGGGCGTGCAGGGCTGGCGTTGCTCGTCGCCGGCCTGGGCGTGCTGGCGGCCTCGATCCTGCTGTCGCGCCTGGACCTGGGCACCGAAGCCTTGAAACTCTGCCTGCAGATCGCGATGGCAGTGGCGGCGGGCGCGCTGTTCCTCGCCGCCCTGTCCACCCGCAGGATCAGCATGGATCGCCAACAGATCGCCGAGAGCGAGCTGCGCTTCCGCCGCGCCATGGAGGATTCAGCGATCGGTATCGTCGTTGTCGGTCTCGATGGGCGCATCCGCCAGACCAATCCGGCCTTCGCGGCCATGCTTGGCTACACAAGCGAAGAGATCGAGACGCTGACTTTCTTCCAGATCACGCATCCCGACGACCAGCAGATCGGGCGGGAGACGATGGACGATCTGAAGGCGGGCACGGTCAATTCCTTCCATTTCGAGAAGCGCTATCTCCGCAAGGACGGAACGCCCGTCTGGGCCCATCTTGCC